>NZ_JBMOWQ010000117.1:0-29477 GCF_049310485.1 Pseudomonas sp. GZD-209 | reverse complement strand
CCCCCCCCCCTTCCCCCCTCTCCCCCCCCCCCCCTCCCCCCCGCCCCCCCCCCCCCCCCCCCCCCCCCCCCCCCCCCCCCCCCCCCCCCCCCGCTCCCACAATCGCTCAGCCATGGAAGTTTCAAATAGATTTCAGTCATGCCAAGCTGGCACCCACCGCGCAAAACAACTAAAGCTTCAGTGAGCACTGGAAAAACCAGCCCACCCCCGGGCCAGGCTCACCGCCGCACCATTGGCCCCGCCCAGGGGCATAGAAGAACAAGGGGGCCCGACCATGCTGACCCTGCTCAACCTGCTCTCCGCCGTGGCCCTGCTGGTGTGGGGCACGCATATCGTCCGTACCGGCATCCTGCGCGTCTATGGTTCGAACCTGCGCCGGGTGCTCAGCCAGAACATGAACAAGCGCCCGCTGGCGTTCATCGCCGGCATCGTGGTCACCGCCATGGTGCAAAGCAGCAACGCCACCGCCATGCTGGTCACCTCGTTCGTCGGCCAGGGCCTGATGGCCATGACCCCGGCCCTGGCGATCATGCTCGGCGCCGACGTCGGCACCGCGCTGATGGCGCGGGTGCTGACCTTCGACCTGTCCTGGCTGTCGCCGCTGCTGATCTTCCTCGGGGTGATCTTCTTCCTGTCGCGCAAGCAGACCCGCGCCGGCCAACTGGGCCGCGTCGGCATCGGCCTGGGGCTGATCATCCTGGCGCTGCAACTGATCGTGCACGCCGCCACCCCGATCACCCACGCCCAGGGCGTGAAGGTGCTGTTCGCCTCGCTGACCGGCGACATCCTGCTCGACGCGCTGATCGGCGCGCTGTTCGCCATGATTTCCTACTCCAGCCTGGCCGCCGTGCTGCTCACCGCCACCCTGGCCGGCGCCGAGGTGATCAGCCTGCCGGTGGCCATCGGCCTGGTGATCGGCGCCAACATCGGCAGCGGCCTGCTGGCCTTCCTCACCACCAGCCTGCAGAACTCGGCAGGGCGCCGGGTGGCATTGGGCAGCCTGCTGTACAAGCTGTTCGGCCTGGTGCTGATCATCCCGGTGCTGCATCCGCTGGTGGACTGGATGGACAGCCTGAGCTTCAGCCCGCAAGAGCTGGTGATCGGCTTCCACCTGCTCTACAACACCCTGCGCTGCCTGCTGATGCTGCCCACGGTCAAGCCCATGGGCCGCCTGTGCAACTTCCTGCTGCCCGAACGGGGCAACGGCAACGGCCATACCCAGGCACGCCACCTCGACCCCACGGCACTCACGACCCCGAGCCTGGCGCTGGCCAATGCGGTGCGCGAAACCCTGCGCCTGGGCGACCTGGTCGACAGCCTGCTTGACGCCATGCTTGGCGCCCTGCGCGGCACCCAGACCGCCATGCCGCAGCAGGTGCGCACCCTCGCCGAAGACGCCGAGGCGCTGTACAACGCCATCAAGCTGTACCTGGCACAGATGCCCCGCGAAGACCTGAGCGAGCAGGATAACCGGCGCTGGGCCGAGATCATCGAGCTGGCAATCAACCTCAAGCTGGCCACCGACCTGATCGAGCGCATGCTGCGCAAGGTCCAGCAGCAGAAAACCTCCCAGCGCCGCGAGTTCTCGCAAATCGGCCTGGAGGAGCTGACCGGCCTGCAAGAACAACTGATCGCCAACCTGCGCCTGGGCCTGTCGGTGTTCCTCAGCGCCGACCCGCAAAGCGCGCACCAGCTACTGCGCGAAAAACGCCGCTTCCGCGCCCAGGAGCGGCGCCTGGCGCATGCCCATGTCAGCCGCCTGCAACGCAAAGTGGTGCAGAGTATCGAAACCAGTTCGCTACACTTGGAACTCATTGCCGACATGAAGCGGTTGAACTCTTTGTTCTGCAGCAGTGCCTATGTGGTACTGGGCGGCACCGACACCGGCGGGCTGATGCTCGACAGCGTGCCGGACGAAGCCCGCCAGCCTTGAGCCTTTGCCCCCGGAGACCGTAGCTCGCCCATGCGTTGTCTGATGTTCATTTGCCTGCTGATCGCCAGCCTGCCGACCTTCGCCCTCGATCGCTCGCGGGTCGAGGGCTACCTGTTGCCCAACGGCCTGCAGGTGATCCTCAAGTCCGGCTACGAGCGCGACCATGTGTCGATCCGCCTGGTGGTGGGCGTGGGCCTGGACGACTTCGACTGCAACCAGCGCGAGCTGCCGCACCTGCTCGAACACCTGCTGTTCAGCGGCATCGACGACACCGGCGAGGGCGGCCTGGAAGAACGCCTGCAAGAGCTGGGCGGGGAATGGAACGCCTTCACCAGCAGCGCCGACACCACCTTCGTCATCGAGGCCCCGGCACGCAACCAGCGCAAGGTGCTCGACCTGCTGCTGGCGCTGCTGCGCGACACCCGTATCGACGCCAAGGCGCTGGCCACGGCCAAGCGCATCATAGAGCGCGAGGACGGCGGCCATTACGGGCACCTGCAGCGCTGGCTCGACCGCCAGGAAGTCGGCCACCCGGCCAGCGATCAGCTGGCGACCGAACTGGGCCTCAAGTGCAAGGAGCGCTCCGACCTCGACGACATGACCCTGGAGCAGGTGCAGCACCTGCGCGAGCACTGGTACGCCGCCAACAACATGAGCCTGATCGTTGTCGGCGGCCTCGACCGCCTGCTGCCGGCCTATCTGGAACGTACCTTCGGCGCCTTGCCGGCGACCGAGCCCGAGGAGCGCCGCACCCTCGAAACCATCAGCCAGCAGGCCGAGCAACGCCGCGACCTGACCCGTGGCTGGCTGGGCGACAACGTCAAGCTGCACTGGTTGTTCATCGAGCCAACGCTGGACCTGGGCAACGACCAGACCCTCGAACTGCTCTCGCGCTATCTGGACTGGGCGCTGTACGACCAGCTGCGCTTGCGCCACGGCCTGTCCTACGGCCCCTCGGCGCAACGCGAGAGCTTCGGCGACACCGGCCTCTTGAGCCTCAATGCCGACCTTGAGCGCCAGGACCTCGACGCGGCGGTGAAGGTGCTCGAACAACTATTCGAGCACCTGCGCAAGCACGGCCTGGACCCGGACACCTTCGCCCGCATCAAGGACGCGGCGATTGCCCGCGAGAGCTGGAGCACCCAGGGCAACACGGCGTTGGCCGACTATTACTGGGGTGCGCTGAACGCGTACGAGAACGGCCGCTTCAGCGACCCGGTGCGGGCACTGCGCCAGGTCAGCCTCAAGCAGGCCAACGAGGCCCTGCGCGAACTGCTCAAGGAGCCGGGGTACCTGCGCATCGAGAAGCCGTTGCTGGGGTATGACGAACTGTATGGGTTGGTGGCGCTGTTGCTCGGGCTGATCCTTGCGGTCGGGCTGGTTCGCTGGCGGCGCGTAATGGCGAATCGCCCCAGCGGCGCTACACGAAAGTAGGGGTTCGGCGGTATCCTGTCGGCCAACAACGTCTGCGTGGGAGCGGGCTTGCCCCGCGATGAGGTCATCGCGGGGCAAGCCGGCTCCCCCCTCCTCCCCCACCCCCCCTCCCCCCCCCCCCGCTCCCACGACGCCTCGAACATGCCTTTTCCTGTTGTAGCCCCATGCCCCCAATACCCAACTTCGTCCTGCGCGTGATCGAACTGCTCAAGCGCTACCCCGGCATCATCGCGCTCTACGGTTTCCTGTCGGGTATCGGCAGTTTCATCCTGGTCGACCGCCAGGCCGGCCTGGCCAGCTGGATCGCCATCGTCATGCTGATCAGTTGGGTCTGGCTGATGCTGGAGAACACCCTCACCGAGCTGTTCGCGCGCACCTTCAAGCGCGAGATCCCACAGCCGCTGCTGCGCTTCGCCACGCAGATGATCCACCAGGAGAGCCTGTTCTTCGTCCTGCCGTTCTTCTTCATCACCACCACCTGGAACAGCGGCCAGCTGATCTTCACCGGCCTGCTCGGCGCCGCGGGGCTGATTTCCATCGTCGACCCGCTGTACCACAAGTGGCTGGCCCCCAGGCGCTGGCTGTTCCTGGCACTGCACACCCTGACCCTGTTCGCCGCGCTGCTCACGGCGCTGCCGATCATCCTGCACCTGACCACCGCGCAGAGCTTCAAGCTGGCGCTGGTCGCCGCCATGGTGCTGTCGTTCCCCAGCCTGGCCAGCAGTTTCCCGATCAGCAACTGGCGCCGTGGCGTGGCGCTGGTGCTGGTGACCCTGGCGGTGGGCGGCGGCGGCTGGCTGATGCGTTCCTGGGTGCCGCCAGCGACCCTGTGGATGACCGACGTGGCGATCAGCACCGAAGTGCTCAACCGCCAGCCGGGCGCGTCGCTGGAGGAAGTACCCGCCAGCCGCATCCGCAATGGCGGCCTGTACGCCTACACCGCGATCAATGCCCCGCGCGGCCTCAACGAGCGCATTTACCACGTGTGGCAGCTGGACGGCAAAGAGGTGGACCGCATCGCCCTGGACATTCACGGCGGGCGCAAGGAAGGCTACCGGGCCTGGACCCACAAGCAGAACTTCCCGCCCAACCCGGTAGGCAAGTGGCAGGTGCGGGTGCTGACCGAAGATGGCCAGGTAATCGGGGTGCTGCGGTTCAAAGTGCTGGATGACGCAGCGAAAAGTTGATCTATTCAGGCCCTATCGCCGGCAAGCCAGCTCCCACAATGAACGCACACTGGAACCTTGTGGGAGCTGGCTTGCCAGCGATAGGGCCGCAACGCGGCCCCACTGCGCTATGATCTGACTCGCCATCCGCCAGTCAGATGCATGGAGCCTATGACCGCCCCGAGCGCCATCCTGGACAACAACCAGCAGCCCACTCGCCTGCGTATCGTCGGCGACTGGACCCTGGCCCACTACGCCAGCCTCAAGCGCGACTGCGAGCAGCTGCGCAGCCAGTACGGCGCCGACACCCAGGTCGACCTCAGCCAGCTGGGCCGCCTGGATACCGCCGGCGCCTCGCTGCTGGCCGAACTGCTCGGCTCCGAACGCCTGGCGCACTGTACCGACCAACTCCCCGACGCCAGCCGCGCCCTGCTCAAGAACGTCTACTGCTCGGTGCAGGACTACTGCATCCCGGACAAACAACCCGAGCGCCCGGTGCTGCTCCTGCTGCTGGCGCGCATCGGCTGCGCCGTCGACACCCTGTGGCAAGACACCAAGCAAGTGCTGGGCTTTATCGGCCTGATCCTCGAAACCCTGCTGCGCCGCCTGCTGCAGCCCCACCGCTGGCGCGTCACCCCGGTGGTCGCCCACCTCGAACAGACCGGCCTGGACGCCGCCCCCATCGTTGCCCTGCTGACCTTCCTGGTCGGCGCCGTGGTGGCCTTCCTCGGCGCCACGGTGCTGGCCAACTTCGGCGCGACGATCTTCACCGTCGACCTGGTGGCGTTCTCTTTCCTGCGGGAATTCGCCGTGCTGCTGACCGCCATCCTCATGGCCGGGCGGACCGCCAGCGCGTTCACCGCGCAGATCGGCTCGATGAAGGCCAACGAAGAGATCGACGCCATCCGCACCCTGGGCCTGAACCCCATCGAGCTGCTGGTGGTGCCGCGGGTGCTCGCGCTGCTGATCGCGCTGCCGCTGCTGACCTTCGTCGCGATGATCTGCGGCATCATCGGTGGCGCGGTGGTCTGCGCACTGTCGCTGGGCATTTCGCCGGCCATGTTCCTTTCGCTGCTGCAAAGCGACATCGGCGTGCAGCACTTTTTGGTGGGCCTGGCCAAGGCGCCGTTCTTCGCCTTCCTGATCGCCACCATCGGCTGCCTGGAAGGCTTCAAGGTCAGCGGCAGCGCCGAATCGGTGGGCGCCCACACGACCTCGGCGGTGGTGCAGTCGATCTTCGTGGTCATCGTGCTGGATGCGGTGGCCGCGCTGTTCTTCATGGAGATGGGCTGGTGAACGGCCGGGAAGCGGTGATCGAAGCCCGGGGCCTCTGCAACCGCTTCGGCAGCCAGAGCGTGCACGAAAACCTCGACCTGGACCTGTACCGCGGCGAAATCCTCGCCGTGGTGGGGGGCTCGGGCAGCGGCAAGTCGGTGCTGTTGCGCAGCATCATCGGTTTGCGCCGGCCCAACGAGGGCATCGTCAAGGTGTTCGGCCAGAACCTCGCCACCCTCGACGAAGGCCAGCGCTCGCAGGTGGAGCGGCGCTTTGGCGTGCTGTTCCAGAAGGGCGCGCTGTTCTCGTCGCTGACCGTCACCGAGAACGTCGCGCTGCCGCTGATCGAGCACGCCGGGCTGTCGCGGGCCGACGCCGAGCACCTGGCCGGGGTCAAGCTGGCCCTGGCCGGGCTGCCGATCAGCGCTGCCGACAAGTACCCGGCCTCGCTGTCCGGCGGCATGATCAAGCGCGCGGCCCTGGCCCGCGCCCTGGCGCTGGACCCGGACATCCTGTTCCTCGACGAGCCCACTGCCGGCCTCGACCCGATCGGCGCCGCCGCCTTCGACCAACTGATCCTCACCCTGCGCGACGCCCTGGGGCTGTCGGTATTCCTGATCACCCACGACCTGGACACCCTCTACACCATCACCGACCGGGTGGCGGTGCTGTCGCAGAAGAAGGTGCTGGTGGCCGGCCCCCTCAGTGAAGTCGAACAGACCGACGACACCTGGATTCACGAATACTTTCACGGCCCGCGCGGCCGGGCGGCCGAAGACGCCGCCCTGCGCGCCCGCCAGGAGCCTTGAACGATGGAAACCCGAGCGCATCATGTCCTGATCGGCCTGGTCACCGTGCTGGTGGTGGCTGGCGCCATGCTGTTTGGTCTGTGGCTGACCAAGTCCAGCGTCGACGACGCCTTCAAGGACTATCAAGTCGTGTTCAACGAGGCCGTCTCCGGCCTGTCCCGCGGCAGCCCGGTGCAGTACAACGGCATCAAGGTCGGGGACGTCAGCACCCTGCGCCTGGACCCGAAAGACCCGCGCCGGGTCCTGGCGCGCATTCGCCTGTCCGCCGACACGCCGGTGAAGGAAGACACCAAGGCCAAGCTGACCCTGGCCGGGGTCACCGGCAACTCGTTCATCCAGCTCACCGGCGGCACGCCAGAGAGCCCAGCGCTCAAGGGCCAGGACGGCAAACTGCCAGTGATCGTCGCCTCGCCATCGCCGATTTCGCAACTGCTCAACGACAGCAGCGACCTGGTGACCAACATCAACCTGCTGCTGCATAACGCCAACCAGATGTTCTCGGAAAACAACATCGAGCACCTGAGCAACACCCTGGCCAACCTCGACCAGACTACCGGCGCCTTCGCCAGCCAGAAAGACGGCATCGGTGCGGCCATCGCCCAGCTGGGCGAGGTCGGCAAGCAGGCCAGCGCCACCCTGGCCGAGACCCAGGCGCTGATGCGCAACGCCAACGGCCTGCTCGGCACCCAGGGCAAGCAGGCCATCGGCAGCGCCGAGCAGGCCATGCAGTCGCTGGCGCAAAGCAGCGCGACCATCAACAGCCTGCTGCAGGACAACCGCCAGTCCCTCGACGACGGCGCCCAGGGCCTGAACCAGATCGCCCCGGCCATCCGCGAGCTGCGCGACACCCTCAATGCGCTCAAGGGCATCTCCCGGCGCCTGGAGGCCGACCCCAGCGGCTATCTGCTCGGTCGCGACAACAACAAGGAGTTCCAGCCATGAGCCTGTCGCCACGTCTGCTCGCCCTGGCCGCCACGCTGAGCTTGGCTTCGGCCTGCTCGATCCTGCCGCAGACCGAACCTGTGGATATCTACCGACTGCCCGTGCAGCAGGCGGCCGGCAGCGCCACACCGGCGAGCTGGTCGCTGCGCCTGAACAAACCCCTGGCCAGCGAAGCCCTGGCCGGGCCACGCATCGCGGTGATCCCCCAGGGTGACGTGATCAGCAGCTACAAGGGCGCGCGCTGGAGCGACCCGGTGCCCATGCTGGTGCGCAACCGCCTGCTCGATGGTTTCCAGCGCGACGGCCGGGTGCAGCGCCTGAGCGCCGACGACGCCAACCTGCAGGCCGACTACGAACTGGGCGGCGAGCTGCAGGCGTTCCAGAGTGAATACCGGGCGCAGGGCCAGGTGGAGGTGGTGATCCGCTACGACGCCCGGCTGGTGCAGGGGCGCAGCCAGCGCATCCTTGCCAGCAAGCGCTTCGAGGTGCGCCAGCCACTCGCCAACCCGCAGGTGCCGTCAGCGGTCGCCGGCTTCGGCGCGGCCAGCGACCAGCTGGCGCGCCAGGTGATCGACTGGACCGTGAGCCAGGCCGCCCAGGTTCAGGCGAAGAACCAGTAGCAGACGAAGATCGCCGCGACCACGCCGGACAGCTCGGCCAGCAGGGCGCAACCGACGGCATGGCGCACCCGCTGGATGCCCACCGCGCCGAAGTACACCGCCAGCACGTAGAAGGTGGTTTCGGTGCTGCCCTGGATGGTCGCCGCCACCAACGCCGGGAAGCTGTCGACGCCGTGGGTCTGCATGGTCTCGATCAGCATGGCCCGCGCCGCGCTGCCCGAGAACGGCTTGACCAGCGCGGTGGGCAGGCCCTCGACGAAGCGGCTGTCCAGGCCCATCCAGTTCACCGCATGGCGGATACCGTCCAGGGCCAGTTCCAGGGCGCCGGAAGCGCGCAGCACGCCGACTGCCACCAGCATCGCCACCAGGTACGGCAGCAGGCTCTTGGCCACGTCGAAACCTTCCTTGGCCCCTTCGACGAACACCTCGTACACCTTCACCCGCTTCAAGGCGCCGATCAGCAAAAACAGGATGATCACGCCGAACAGCGTCAGGTTGCCGAGGATCGACGACAGGCTGGCCAGCGCGGCCGCCGAGAGGGTGCCGAGGAACGCCATGAAACCGCCCAGCAGCAGCGCACCGGGAATCATGTAGGCCAGCACCACCGGGTCCCACAGGCGCAGGCGTTGCATCACCGCCACCGACAGCAGGCCAACCAGGGTCGAGCAGCTGGTGGCCAGCAGGATCGGCAGGAACACCAGGGTCGGGTCGGTCGCGCCCTGCTGGGCGCGGTACATGAAGATGGTCACCGGCAGCAGGGTCAGCGACGAGGCGTTGAGCACCAGGAACAGGATCTGCGCGTTGCTCGCCGTGGTGCTGCTGGGGTTGAGCTCCTGCAGCGCGCGCATGGCCTTGAGGCCGATGGGGGTGGCGGCGTTGTCCAGGCCCAGGCCATTGGCGGCGAAGTTCATGGTGATCAGGCCCAGGGCAGGGTGGCCGGGCGGCACTTCCGGCATCAGCCGGGCGAACAGAGGGCCGAGCACCTTGGCCAGCCATTCGACGATGCCGGCCTGCTCGGCGATCTTGAGAAAGCCCAGCCACAGCGTCAGGGTGCCGAACAGCAGGACCATGACCTCGACCGACAGCTTGGCCATGGCGAAGATGCTCTCGACCATCGCGGCGAAGATGCCGGCGTTGCCGCCGACCAGCCATTGGGCCAGGGCGGAAATGGCCGCCACCAGGAAAAAGCCGAGCCAGAGGCCGTTGAGCATCTGTGATCCCCCGTGAAAAATGCCCGAATGATAGCGTATCGAACCATCGACGGCAGCGTGGGAGCGGGCTTGCCCCGCGATAGGCCATCCCGGCAATCGCGGGGCAAGCCCGCTCCCACGACGCCAAAATGCAAAAAGCCCCGACAAGTCGGGGCTTTTTGTTCAGCGCGAAGGCTTACTGGTTGACGGTCTTGCCGGCCACCACTGCCTCGGTCTTGCCTTTGTCCAGCACCAGCGCCTTGTAGTACGCCTCGCCTTTTTCGGCGTCGTACATACCCTGCCATTTGGCGATGACCACGGCGGCCAGGGCGTTACCTACCACGTTCAGCGCGGTACGGGCCATGTCCATGATGCGATCGACACCGGCGATGAAGGCCAGGCCTTCCAGCGGGATACCGACGCTGCCCAGGGTGGCCAGCAGCACCACGAAGGACACGCCTGGTACGCCGGCGATACCTTTGGAAGTGACCATCAGGGTCAGCACCAGCAGCAGCTGCTGGCTCCAGGACAGGTCGATGCCGTACAGCTGGGCGATGAAGATCGCCGCGATGCTCTGGTACAGGGTCGAACCGTCGAGGTTGAACGAGTAGCCGGTCGGCACCACGAACGAGCAGATCGACTTCGGCGCGCCGTACTTTTCCATCTTCTCGATCACGCGCGGCAGCACGGTCTCGGAGCTGGAAGTGGAGTAGGCGAGGATCAGCTCGTCTTTCATGATGCGCATGATCTTGATGATCGAGAAGCCGAACACGCGCGCCACCAGGCCAAGCACCATGAAGGCGAAGAAGGCGATGGCGAAGTACACCAGCAGCACCAGCTTGGCCAGCGGCAGCAAGGAGGCGAAGCCGAAGTTGGCGACAGTGGCGGCGATCAGGGCGAACACGCCGATCGGGGCGTAGTTCATGATCATGTGGGTGACCTTGAACATGGTCTCCGACACGCCCTGGAAGGTGCGCACCAGCGGCTCGCGCAGCTCGGCGTTGAGGCTCGACAAGCCCATGCCGAACATGACCGAGAAGAAGATGATCGGCAGCATTTCGCCACGCATCAGCGCTGCGAAGATGTTCGACGGGATCAGGTTGAGCAGGGTTTCGATGAACGCATGCTCATGCTGCACCTCGGCCGCGGTGGCCTGGTACTTGGAGATGTCGACGGTGCCCAGGGTGCTCATGTCGATGCCGGCGCCCGGGTGGAACACGTTGGCCAGCACCAGGCCGACGACGATGGCGATGGTGGTCACCACCTCGAAGTAGAGGATGGTCTTGAGGCCAATGCTACCCAGTTTCTTCGCGTCGCCAACTCCGGCGATACCCACGATCAGCGACGAAATCACGATCGGGACAACGATCATCTTGATCAGGCGAATGAAGATGTCGCCGGCCGGCTGGAGGACGTTGCTGATCCACCATGCCTTTTCTGCACTGAAATGATTCAGTAGCGCGCCGACTGCAACGCCCAGCAACAGACCGATGACGATCTGCCAGGCGAGGCTCAGTTTTGCCTTCTTCATGTCATTACCCTTTGTTGTAGTGGTCAAGGACACCAACCGCAAAGCCGCGTACCAGAGCCGTTTAAAGCGTGATGGCAACACGATCTTGGCGTGCGGTGGCCCCATGAAAGGACACCGCGAGCACATCTTTCGAGTGCTTGGGCCAGGGAAAAAGGCGGCAACTATTGCGATGGGAAGGGGGGCAGTCTAATGCCGGAAACGAGTACCCCATGCCGAATCGGCATGAGACCAGAACACAAAATCGAGCATCGCCAAGCCCTTGATTTTCAACGTTCGGATTTCCGAACAAGACCAAAGCGCCATAATTCGGCAGAATTGACGGTGTGCATACGGGGGTTTGGATGGCGTGTTCGACAATCCGAATGGCTGAAATGCCACTGAACCTGAGCTGTCAGTCAGGCTAAAAAATTTCGATGTACGGTCAAGACAAAATGTGTCTTTGGTGAAAAGACGTACATATCAGGAATGAGTCCTAAAGAAAGGCACCTCGGAAGCCAGATCGGTCTCTGATCCCTGTAGGACATGACCGACCTGTAACTTCCGATGCCACCTTCGCCTGACCCGGCCCATTGCGGAGGTACTCCCTGTACCCCTAGGCCACTCCGATCCTGCAACAATCAGAACAGCCCGGCCCCCTGGTCATGCGCTGCCCCTCCTCGGGGCGGCGCATCATAGAAGCCAGAAAGATAGAAAGGTTCAGCTTCTATTTCGTGACAGTGCGTACCCGCAGGCCACAAATGGCTCAGTACCAGTTCGGGTCGCGCTTGAGCTGCTCCTGCAGCAAGGCTTTCATGCCGTCGTCAGGTTTGCCCAGCCAGCGATAGTCCGCATGGCGGGTGGGCGACTTGTCCGAGGGCAGGCCTTCGGGTACTTCCACGAGCATCCCGTAGGCATTGTCCTTGTCCCAGCTGAACGCCACGATCAGGCGCTTGTAGGTGCAGGTGCTGTCGGCCTCGCACAACGGGCCGACCAGATACTGCTCGCCGTCCTCGGTGACCGCCGACATCTGCAGCGGGGCGCTGCCGGTGAGGTTGATCACCCACTCGGGCAAACGTTCCTCGCCCTTGATCGTGTCCTGCCAGGTTGCCTGGTATTCGGGGTCCGAGCCTAACAACTGGTTGGCCCGGACCTGGCCGTCATTGGCCGCCAGCGCCAGGCTGCTGGCGCCCGCAAGCAGGGCGCCAGCCAAGGCATGGCAAAGCATCCGCCTCATGGTTCAACCCCTGCCTCGTCCGAAGAAGAAAGAAGCCACGAACAGCACCAGGAAGACGATGAACAGGATCTTCGCGATGCCGGTCGCCGCGCCAGCGATACCACCGAAGCCCAGGACCGCGGCGACAATGGCGATGATCAGGAAGGTGATAGCCCAGCTCAGCATGATGTTTCTCCTTACGTGTGCAAAATCGTTGGTGGTCTAGAACACCCAGCGTTGCTCGGGCTGGACGTTCTCGACCCGTGCAGGGGTGGTGTCACCCACCGGCAACGGCGCCACCGCCGCCACCTGGGTGCTCACACGGCTCGCCTTGAGCTGCGTCAGCACCAGGGTCTGCGCCGCCACCTGGTCGGCCAGGCGGGCGGTCTGCCAGCTGTAGTAGAACTGGCCGGCTGCCAGGGTGATCAGCAAGGCCGCGCCGAGGAACAGCAACTGGCGCAGGGGCAGTACGGCGTACTGCGTGCGGTTGGTGGGTAGGTGATTCATGCCGGCTCCTCCTGCTGTACTTGTTCTTGAAACCTGAACAGGTATTTGCAGCTCGCGTGCCAGTCTTTTTCAGTTAAGAAAATTCAATAAAATCATATAGTTATGAAATTAGACGAAATCGAGAGGGGCGTATCCTGCACGATGACCAGCAAACGCGTCGGGCGATTTGCACGATCCACCCTCGCACCTGGCCCGCTCTTCAGGTGGGCGGCATCCACCAGCGCTCTGCACAACCGCCATGACGGCCACCCTTTTGCACCCAACTCCAGAGTTATCAGTCACTTAGCTACCATGAAGGCAACCGGCTAGCATGCAGGGCGTCGGATCAATCAGAATCGACCATGCAACTTGCCCGATTTTTCCGACACTAATTGAGATCTATCCCAAAGGAGCGCAGGAAAATGGAGTCAGCCCAGGACAACCAAGGCCGCATTCTGTTGGTGGACGATGAGTCCGCCATCCTGCGTACCTTCCGCTACTGCCTCGAGGATGAGGGCTATAGCGTGGCCACCGCCAACAGTGCCGCCCAGGCCGAGGCCCTGCTGCAGCGCCAGGTGTTCGACCTGTGCTTCCTCGATTTGCGCCTGGGCGAGGACAACGGCCTCGATGTGCTGGCGCAGATGCGCGTCCAGGCCCCCTGGATGCGCGTGGTGATCGTCACTGCCCATTCGGCGATCGATACCGCCGTGGACGCGATCCAGGCCGGCGCCGCCGACTACCTGGTCAAACCCTGCAGCCCTGACCAGCTACGCCTGGCTACCGCCAAGCAACTGGAAGTGCGCCAGCTGTCGGCGCGCCTGGAAGCCCTGGAAGGCGAGCTGCGCAAACCCAAGGACGGCCTCGACTCCCACACCCCGGCCATGATGGCCGTGCTGGAAACCGCCCGGCAGGTGGCGACCACCGACGCCAACATCCTCATCCTCGGCGAGTCGGGCACCGGCAAGGGCGAGCTGGCCCGCGCCATCCATGGCTGGAGCAAGCGCGCGCGCAAGGCCTGCGTGACCATCAACTGCCCATCGCTGAATGCCGAACTGATGGAGAGCGAGCTGTTCGGTCACACCCGGGGCGCCTTCACCGGCGCCAGCGAAAGCACCCTGGGGCGGGTCAGCCAGGCTGACGGCGGCACCTTGTTCCTCGACGAGATCGGCGATTTTCCCCTCACATTGCAGCCAAAACTGCTGCGCTTCATCCAGGACAAGGAATACGAACGGGTCGGCGACCCGGTCACCCGCCGTGCCGATGTGCGCATCCTGGCGGCGACCAACCTCAACCTGGACGAGATGGTCCGCGAGAACCGTTTCCGTGAAGACCTGCTCTATCGCCTGAACGTGATCACCCTGCACCTGCCACCGCTGCGTGAGCGCAGCGAGGACATCCTGACCCTGGCCGAGCGCTTCCTCGCCCGCTTCGTCAAAGAATATTCACGCCCAGCCCGTGGTTTCAGCGACGAAGCCCGCACGGCACTGCTCAACTATCGCTGGCCAGGCAACATCCGTGAGTTGCGCAACGTGGTCGAGCGCGCCAGCATCATCTGCCCGCAGGAGCGCGTGGAAATCAGCCACCTGGGCATGGGCGAGCAGCCCACCGGCAACGCGCCAAGGGTCGGCGCCGCACTGAGCCTGGACGAGCTGGAGCGTGCCCATATCGCGGCAGTGCTGGCGGCCAGCGACACCCTCGACCAAGCCGCCAAGACCCTGGGCATCGACGCCTCCACGCTGTACCGCAAGCGCAAGCAGTTCAACCTGTGAAAACGCCAATGAAGCTGCGCACGCGGCTGTTCCTGAGCATTTCGGCGCTGGTCACGGTGGCCCTGCTGGGGCTGCTGCTGGGGCTGGTCAGTGTGCTGCAGATGGCAACCATGCAGCAGCGCCTGGTGCAGGACACCTCCCACACCCTGGAACTGGGGCTGAAGCTGCGGCAGAACCTGGGCGAGCAACTGACCCTGATGCTCGACGAGGACACCACCGCGCAAAGCCTGGCCAGCTTGCAGAGCGAGTTCCAGGCCCTGCTCACCCAAGGGCTGGAGCAGGGCGGCGAACGGACCGGTTTCAGCAAGGCCGCCAGCCATTACCAGGCCTTCCTCCAGGCCTACCGGGAGAGCCCGGCCCCCTGGCGCAGCCTGGGGGCCGAGCAACCCCTGGGGGCGGCCTTCAGCCAGTTGCGCAACGACCTGCTCGACTCACACGAGCAGGCGTTGCAGCACATCACCCGCAGTGAGGAAACCTCCCGCGACCGTGCCTTGCTGATCAGCGGCCTGCTTGGCCTGATGGGCCTGGCCGTGCTGGTGCTGGGCTTCATCACCGCGCACAACATTGCTCGGCGCTTCGGCCAGCCCATCGAGGCGCTGGCCGAAGCGGCCGACCAGCTGGGACAGGGCAACTTCGACGTGACCCTGCCCGTCACCCAGGCCACCGAGCTGAACCAGCTGACCCGACGCTTCGGGCTGATGGCCGATGCCCTGCGCAAGCATCAGGCGACCAACGTCGACGAACTGCTCGCGGGCCAGCAGCGCCTGCAAGCGGTGCTCGACAGCATCGACGACGGCCTGCTGATCATCGACCGCCAGGGCCGCCTGGAGCACTTCAACCCGGTGGCCCAGCGCCAGTTGGGCTGGGACCACGACCGCCTGGGCGCGAGCCTGGCCGAAGCGCTGCAACGCCCGGAGCTGGAGCAGCAACTGCGCCAGGTGCTGCGCGGCGGCAGCCTGGATCGCCCGCCCGACGACCTGAGCCTGGAGGTGGACGAAGAAAGCCGCCTGCTGACCTACAGCCTGACCCCGGTCAGCCACCCACAAGGGCCGATCCTCGGCGCGGTGATGGTGCTGCACGATGTCACCGAACAGCGCGCCTTCGAGCGGGTACGCAGCGAATTCGTGTTGCGCGCCTCCCACGAACTGCGCACCCCGGTCACCGGCATGCACATGGCCTTCGGTCTGCTGCGCGAGCGGGTCAGCTTCCCGGCCGAAGCCCGTGAGCATGACCTGCTTGAAACCATCGGCGAGGAGATGCAGCGCCTCACCCAACTGATCAACGACCTGCTCAACTTTTCCCGCTACCAGAGCGGCCTGCAAAAGCTGGAACTGGCGCCCTGCGCACTCGACGACCTGTTCGAACGGGCCCAGGCCCGCTTTGCCGAGCAGGCTGCGGCAAAACAGATCGAGCTGATTCGCGAACTGGAACCGCCGCTGCCGCGGATCCAGGCCGATATCGCCCAGCTCGACCGGGTGCTGGACAACCTGCTGCACAACGCCATCCGCCATACCGCCAGCGGCGGGCATATCCGCCTGCATGCACGGCGGCACGCGGAGCGGGTGATCGTCAGCGTCGAGGACAACGGCGAAGGCATTGCCTATGGCCAGCAGGGGCGGATCTTCGAGCCGTTCGTGCAGGTCGGGCGCAAGAAAGGCGGGGCCGGCCTGGGCTTGGCGCTGTGCAAGGAGATCGTGCAGTTGCATGGCGGGCGCATGGGGGTGTTCTCACGGCCAGGGCAGGGGACACAGTTCTACATGGCGTTGCCGGTTTGAGTGCACCGCCAGCCTGGACGCTCGGGCTTGGCTCACCGCCTTCATCGCCGGCAAGCCGGCTCCCAAGGATCACCGCAGCCCCTGTGGGAGCCGGCTTGCCGGCGATGAGGGCCCCAAGGGCAGCAAAACGCTCAAGGCTCATCATTGATCCGCCGCCCCGCCACCCGCCGCCCGCGGGTGATCAACTCGGCGAACTGGCGGGCGTTGAGCGGGTGGGCGAACAGCCAGCCCTGGCCGTAGTTGACCCCTTCGCTGCTGAGGAACTGCGCCTGGTCCTCGCACTCGATACCCTCGGCGATCACCCGCAGGTGCAGGTCGTGGGCCATGCGGATGATGTGCGGGGCCACGCCACTGCTGGCGGCGTCGTGGCCAAGGGCGTCGATGAACGCCTTGTCGATTTTCAGGCAGTCCACCGGCAGGGTCTGCAAATAGGCCAGGCTGCAATAGCCGGTGCCGAAATCATCGATCAGCACCTGATGGCCTTCCGTGCGCAAAGCCTGGAGGTTGTCCCGGGCCACCACGACGTCGATCAACCCGCGCTCGGTCACCTCGAAGGCGATCTGGCTGGCGGCCACCCGATGCTGCGCCAGCAACCGCGCGGCAACCCGGCCGATGCGCGGTTCCATGACATCACAGGCCGCCAGGTTCACCGAGATGTACAGGTGGCGGTTGGCGCGCAGCAGCTGGCCGAGCTGTTCAAGCACCCGCTGCAGGACAAAATCGGTGATCTGGCGGATCTGCCCGGTATTTTCCGCCAGCGGGATGAACAGCTCCGGGCTGGTCAGGCTGCCGTCCGGGCGGCGCCAGCGGATCAGCGCCTCGGCCCCCACGCAGCGGCGGCTGTCCAGTTCGATGATCGGCTGATACAGCACCTGCAACTCGCCCCGGCGCAAGGCCTGCTGCAGCTCGGAGCTCATCGAGCGGCGCTGCTGGATCAGTTGCAGCACCAGCCAGCCGATGCAGCAGGCCAGCACCAGGCTGCCCGGGAACAGCAGCCAGAGCAGCCCGTTGAGTTTCAGCGGCAGGCTGGCCCGCGGGGCGATCAGCACCAACTGGTAGTCGGGCGACTTGGTGGCCATGCGATAGACCAGCCGATCATGCAGCTCCAGCAGCGACTTGTGCGACGGCGGCGGCCAGTCCGCCGTGGGCGGCCAGGCCTGCGGCGGGCCGAGCACCGGGATCGCGCGGTTGCCGCGGTCAAGCACCACCAGCAGGCTGCCGCCCGGCGGCAGGTCGACCACATCGCTCAGATGCCCGCGCGAGGTCGACACCAGGAAATTGCCACGGCCCAGCATCAGGGCAGCCAGGTTTTCATTGGGTTCGGTGGTGGTGTTGAGCCAATAGCTGTAGGTCGGCCCTTCTATGTCCGGTGCACGCAAGGGCTCGATGACCCGCTCGCCGCCGCGGTTGGAGCAGGCCGACTGGCCATCGGCATAGGCCGCCTCGTAGATGAACCGCGACTTCAGCGCCACCTGCTGCAGCAGGGCCTGCATGGGCGGGCCACAGCCGCGCAGGGGTTGGGACTGCAATTGGTCGACCCCTTCACGCAACTGGCCGAACACCTGCTCCAGCCGTTCGAGAAAGCGCTCGCCACGGGCATTCATCTGGGCGCTTTCACTGTCCTTCATCTGCTGCAGGGTCACACCGACACTGGCGGCCAACAGCAGCGCAGCGCTGCCCAAGGCCGCGAGCACCGCGAGCAGCCAGGGGTGGTGAAAAAATTGACGCACTGAGGCGTTAGGGGCAGGCATGCGCGGCATCCAGTTGAATACCAAAGGTATAGCAACTGAATGAGTAGCCAGCTTTGCCGTTCGGAAGACGGCGCCGCGAAGCAGCCCCTACAAGGTTCAACGTTTGCGGTTGAGCACCTGGAGCATGGCGGCAGTCTGCGCATCCGGCAGGCCGTCGAAACGCTGCGGGCGGAAGCGCATCTGGAACGCCGCGATGACGTGGCGCGTGGCCACATCAAGCTCGCCGGTCTGGTCGATGGCGTAGCCGAAACGCGCCAGTTGCTGCTGGTACCAGGCGACGGTCGGCGGGTTGGCGTCGAAGTAGGCCTGTTGGCGTGCCACCGACGCGGCGTCCGGCCAGATGCTTAGCCCGGCATCGGCCAGGCGCTTCCAGGGGAACAGCGGCCCGGGGTCGAGCTTGCGCAGGGGGGCGATGTCGCTGTGACCGATGATATGGCGTGGGTCGATGTTGTTACGCTTGACGATGTCCTTGAGCAGGGCGATCAGCGCCTGCACCTGGGCTTCGCTGTAAGGGTGCCAGACCCGGCCAGCCGGCGTGTCGGTGTAGCCCGGGTTGACGATCTCGATGCCGATGGAGCTGGAATTGAGCCAGGTGCGGCCCTGCCACTGGCTGTCGCCGGCATGCCAGGCGCGACGGTTTTCGTCGACCAGCTGGTAGACCGTGGCCGGGCCATCGCCGATCAGGTAGTGGCTACTGACTTCGCCGTGGGTCAACAACGCCAGCGAGCGCTCCAGCGAAGCGTTGGTGTAATGCACGACGACGAACTGGATGCGGCTGTCCTGGTTGACCGAAGGGTGGCTGCGGTCGATGCGCAGGCTGCTGGAACAACCGGCCAGGGCCAGCAGGAGCAGGGCGGTGAGGAGCTTTTTCATTGCAGGGGGCACGTCATTGAGTAGGCGACAACAGCGCTACAGTATAACGTGCTGCCGCCCTGGCGTTAGTGTTGCTTTCAGCGCGTGCACATGACCAGGAACTCCAGCGAGTTGTCCCCGCTCGGGCCGTTCTTGTCCACGAGTTGGGTCATGACCGTCACCTGTTCCGCCAGCGGCTTGCCGATGACCTTGGCCTGCCCATGCATCAGGCTGTCATGGCTGCTGGCATCGATTGGCTGCACCGAACAGTAGCCCGGGTCCTGATGGACGATACGCGGATTGAACTTAAGCTTGTATTGCGTGAAATAGTCGGCTTGCGGCTGGCGCTCGACCTTGCTGATCCATTCCGGCCATTGGCGCAGGACACTGCCATCGGCAGCCACATGCGCGGTCAGCACCACATCCTTGGCCATGGCGTTTGCCTGGAACATCAGGCTCAGCAGCACTGGCATGATCCACTGGGTCATCTTCATTTATTCACTCCGGGTTTGATCGATCTGTTGGCGATGCGCTGAAAACCAGCGCTCGCCCGCAGTGTCGATGACCCCGTAGTGGCGCAAGCGGTATCTATTTATGCCTGCTCGACGCGGTTGCGCCCTTTGTCCTTGGCCCGATACAAGGCTTCGTCCGCGCGCTTGAGCACCTGGTCGCCACGCTCGCCGGGGCGGAAGGCGCTGAGGCCGATGGACGTGGTGATCACCACCCGCTCGCCCTTGAAGTGGAACGGGCAGGCTTCGATAGCCCCACGCAGTGCTTCGGCAACCTGCACTGCGGCGGGCGGTGAGGTTTGCGGCAGCAGCAAAACGAATTCCTCACCGCCGAAGCGGGCGATGAAGTCCCGACCACGCAGGCGTTTGCGCAGCTGGTCGGCGACGATCTTGAGCACTTTGTCGCCCGCCAGGTGGCCATAGCCATCATTGATGCGCTTGAAGTGATCGAGGTCGAGGATAGCCATCGCCAGGTGGCCGCCGTTTTCATGCCAGTCGAGCACTTCCTGTTCGACCCGCTCGGACCAGGCCGCGCGATTGGGCAGGCCGGTCAGCGGGTCGATCATCGCTTTCTGCCGCTGCTCTTCAAGGTGCTCGCGGTAACCCAGGGCCTCCTGCTCCATGCTCGCCACACGCTCGGCCAAGCCATGCAGGCGGCCGGCCAGCTCCTGCTCGCGGCGGTCACGCTCGTGCTGGTGGTCGTCCATGGTCAGCAGCAACCCTTCCAGGCGGCCTTCCAGGATGTGCTTGAGGCTGTCGACATCGGCAGCACCCTGCACGCTGCTCTGCAGGCCGTCGACCTGCTCGCGCAGCTGGCTGTCCAGCTCGCGTGCGGCGGAGCTGTTGTCGGCATGGCCGGTACTGGCTTCGTGCAAATGGCTCTGGAAGCTTTCCAGGCGTTCGTTGAGCTGCTGCAGGTAGGCTTCGAACTCGTGCTGGCCGCTGTCGGTAATGGCCAGCATCAGTACTGCCAGGTCATCCAGCACCGGGATCAGTTCGTACCAGTTGAGGCCGCGCGCCACGCGCTCGCGCATCTCCAGGGCCTGGGCCTTGTGGCGCTCGGGCAGGCTGAGGTCGTCGAGCAGGCCGATCAAGGTCTGCTCGATATGGGCGGCCACCTGGCTGTAGGGCGGCTCGACGGCGTCGGGCAGGGCATATGGGCCGTCTTCGCCGACCAGCTCTTCGAGTGTCTTTACAGGTGATGGCTGGGCGACTTCGGGCACAACCTCGGCAGGTAATGGCGCAGGCTCGGCCGCCTGCTGCTCGATGATCTGCGTCTCGGGTTCAGGCTCAGGCTCGGCTTGAGGCTCAGGCTCGGGTTGCGGCTGGGGCGCCGCGAAAACGGCTTCAACGGCTTCGACCAGCACCGGGCCCGACGGCTCTATTATCGGCTGCTGCGGTGGGGCAGGTACGCTGGCCGCAAACGGGTGGAGCTCGTCGGCATCCTGCGGTTGCGTATCCGGCTCGGCAACCAGCCTCGCGCTTTCCTCCGGCTGGGCAGGTTGTGGCGCAGGCTGCAGCTCACCCTGCGCTTCATCGCGCCCACCGAACAGGCGCTGCAGCAAACCCGGGCGGGCCTCGTCGTCCGGCTTTTGCACGGCACTCAAGGCTCGCCCTTGCAGACCGCTGAGCTCACCCAGCAGGGGCGGCAGTTCACGGGACTGGCTGACGCCACCGTCGAGCTTTTTCGCCAGTTTCTTCAGGGGCCGCGACACTTCACCCGGCAGCGGCAAGGCCTGCAACTGGTTGACCAGTGCTGTCAACGCGTCGCTGACCTGGTTCATGCGGGTTTCCCGACGCTGCTCGGAATCGAGCACGGCCTTTTCCAGGCGTGGGATCAACCCGGCGAGCCCGGCGTCCATATTGTCGCTGCGGATGACTTCGCGCATTTCCTTCATGCACTGGTCGACGATCTTGTCGCTACCTTCCGCTGCCAGGGTGCTGCGCACCAGGCCACGACGCAACAGGTCGAGCCGGGCGTCCCAACGCCTTTCGAGCTTTTCCTGCTGTTCGATGCTTTTAAGGTACTTTTCTTTCCAGCGCTCGGCTTCTTCGCTCATGCCTGAATCCGCAAAGGGTGATGGCATCTAGCCCTGTGATGACTGGATTTCGGCACAAGTCCCCAACACTTGAACGCGCCGATCACATACGCAGGCCTAGCTCAGGACCGGCAGCGTATCCACAGTCAGGGCATCAGGCAATCGGATCTCGACGGCGACGGGCAGGTGATCGGAAATCGGCTGTGCCAGCACCTCGACCCGTTCCAGGGTGAGGCTCGGGCTGAGCAGGATGTGATCGAGGCAGCGCTGTGGCCGCCAGCTCGGGAAGGTGGCCTCGACCTGGGGGGCAATCAGGCCCAGATCGCGCAGCGGCGAGTGCTCGAGCAGGTCGGTGGCGTGGGTGTTCATGTCACCCATGAGGATCTGATGACGGTAGCCGCCGATCAGCTCGCGAATGTAGGCCAGTTGCAGGGCGCGGGTCTTGGCACCCAGCGCCAGATGCATCATCACCACGATCAGCGCGTCGTCACCTTCGCCAAAGCGCACCAGGATCGCGCCGCGACCGGCCGGGCCGGGCAGCGGGTGGTCTTCCAGGTGCTGGGGCTTCAGGCGGCTGAGTACGCCGTTGCTGTGCTGGGCGAAACGCCCGAGGTTGCGGTTGAGCTGTTGATACCAGTAGGGGAAGGCGCCCAGCTGGGCAAGGTGCTCCACCTGGTTGACGTAGCCTGAGCGCAGGCTGCCGCCATCGGCCTCTTGCAGGGCCACCAGGTCGAAATCGCCCAGCAGGTCACCGATCTTCTGCAGGTTGCCCGCTCGCCCGGTATGCGGCAGCAGGTGCTGCCAGCTGCGGGTCAGGTAATGACGGTAGCGCTCGGTGCTGATGCCGACCTGGATGTTGAAACTGAGCAGCCGCAGGCGACCATCCTCTGGCAGGCCAGAGGCCTGCAGGTGATGTTCGTTGACCTGCGGCTGGTGCAGGCCGACGCCACGGGTGGAGCGCAAGCGAGCCATGGGGTACGCCGCTTACTTAGCGGCGCGCTCCTTGTCGATCAACTGGTCGGCAACGTTCAGTACGCCTTCCGGACCACCTGCGGTGCCCAGGTCGAAGCGGTACTTGCCGTTGACCACCACGCTTGGCACGCCGGTGATTTCGTACTTCTTGGCCAGTTCTTTGGCCTGGTTGACCTGGCCCTTGATGGCGAAGGAGTTGAAGGTGGCAAGGAACTTGTCCTTGTCGACGCCCTGGGTAGCCAGGAAGTCGGCCATGTCTTGCGGGTCGGTCAGGCGCTTGCGCTGGTTCTGGATGGCATCGAAGACCGCGGCATGCACCTTGTGCTCGACGCCCATGGCTTCGAGGGTCAGGAACATCTGGCCGTGGGCATCCCACGGGCCGCCGAACATGGCGGGGACGCGCTTGAAGTTGACGTCCTTGGGCAGCTTCTCGGCCCACGGATTGATCACAGGTTCAAAGTGGTAGCAGTGCGGGCAGCCGTACCAGAACAGCTCGACCACCTCGATCTTGCCCGGCACGGACACGGGGACGGGGTTGCTCAGCTCGATATATTCCTTGCCGGCGGTGGCAGGCTCCGCGGCCTGTACGGCGGTCATACCGAACACGCTGGCGGCGACCAGCGCAGCGCTGAGAATCAGTTTACGCATGCTTTACTCCTGAGCAGTCTTTGGTCGCCTCGACGCGACCTGTCTGGGACAGGCCGGGAAGGGCGCGAGTTCTGTAGTGTACGACCCTGAACGAAAAAAAGGGCAGCACGGGCTGCCCTTTCATCTTTGTCGCACATCATTAACCCATTGTTAACGCGCGGGTTGCGAAGCCCTGTTGCTGGCAAGCAGCCCCCAGGACCTGGCGACTGACCTCAGTGCAACCCCTGGATGTAGCTGGAGAGCGCCTCGATATCCTTGTTGCTCAGCTTGCCGGCGATGGTGCGCATGGTCATGGCGTCGCCGTCGTTGGTGCGGTTGCCTTCACGGAAATCCGTGAGCTGCTTGGTCACGTACTGCGAGTGCTGGCCACCGAGGTGCGGGAAGCCGGCCAGGGCGATCCCTGCGCCGTTGGGCGAGTGGCAGCCGGTACAGGCGGGCATGCCTTTCTCCAGGTCGCCGCCGTTGAACAACGCGCGGCCACGCTCCACCAGTTTCGGGTCGGCGGCACCGACACTGCCTTTCTGGCTGGAGAAGTAGGCGGCGATATCGGCCAGGTCCTGGTCGCTGAAGTTGGCGAGCATGCCCGTCATTTCCAGCACGGTACGCTTGCCGGCCTTGATATCGTGCAGCTGTTTTTCGAGATAACGTTCGCCTTGGCCGGCGAGTTTCGGGAAGTTCGGCGCCAGGCTGTTGCCGTCGGGGTTGTGGCAGGCGCCACAGACGGCCGTCTTGGCCTGGCCAGCGGCAGCATCGCCTTTGATGGGTTCGGCAGCAGTGGCCGCACCCGCGACACCCATGGTCAACAGCAGACTCACGACTAGTTTGTTCATCAGCTAATCCAACACGGCTAAGGGTGAAATGTTATGTATCGGGACTGCCGCTCATCCAAAGGATGACCAATCGGTAGTCCTCGGCACTGCAGTCCATGCACAATCCACGCGGCGGCATAGCCTTGAAACCCTGTGTAACATGCGCCACCAGTTGCGCCATGCCTTGCGCCAGCCTTGGCTCCCAGGCTGCCCGGTCACCCCGTTTGGGGGCCTGTGGCAACTGTCCGGCGTGACAGGCCGCACACGTGCGGTTGTACAACGCCTCGGGATCCTGTGTAGCCTGTGCGCTGAAATACGGCAGGAACATACCGACAGCAAGCAGCCATTTCGCCATGCGGAACGACCTGACAGGGTTGGGGGCCGCGCTGCGTTCTGTTGCGCGAGCTATTGTTCGGCACCCCATGCCCGTTCTCCTTCGCTGGGAGAATGAGCACACAAAAACTGGGGCATTATATACTTCCGTCATCCAAACGGAAACGACACCGCTTGCCGCGCCTGGGCCAACCGTTCCAGTGCCGGGCAACACCCACATCGGATATCCCATGCAAGTCAAGAACCCCATCCTCGGCCTCTGCCAGAAAGCCACCTTCGCCCTCAGCGCCGCCAAGGTCGAACAATGCCCTGAAGACCAGGGTTACGAGGTGGCCTTCGCCGGCCGTTCCAACGCCGGCAAATCCAGCGCCCTCAACACCCTGACCCATGCCAGCCTGGCGCGGACTTCCAAGACCCCAGGCCGCACCCAGCTGTTGAATTTCTTCAGTCTGGACGATGAACGGCGTTTGGTCGACCTGCCGGGCTACGGTTATGCAAAAGTGCCGATCCCGCTCAAGCAGCACTGGCAAAAGCACCTGGAAGCCTACCTGGGCAGCCGCGAGTGCCTGCGCGGGGTGATCCTGATGATGGACGTGCGCCACCCGATGACCGACTTCGACAAGATGATGCTCGACTGGGCCAAGGCCAGCCGCATGCCCATGCACATCCTGTTGACCAAGGCCGACAAGCTGACCCACGGTGCCGGCAAGAACACCTTGCTCAAGGTGCAGTCGGAAATTCGCAAGGGCTGGGGCGACAGCACCACCATCCAGCTGTTCTCGGCGCCCAAGCGCCTGGGCCTGGAAGAGGCTTACCGCGTGCTGGCGGACTGGATGGAGCTGGAAGACAAGCCGGTGGCGTGAGTGCTTTCGAGCTGGGTGCGTGGGGGCGGCGGTGCGCCGGTCCCACGATGCCCCCGCAAACGCTGAATTGCGGGCAAAAAAAACCCCGGACTTCGTATGGGGAGGGGGAAGTTCGGGGTCTAAGTCCGGACCGCTAGGGCGGGGTCCAGATATCTGCCAACACTTAACACAACATAGGAGCATCGAAAGGCTTCACCAGCCATTCAGTTACTCTGAGTGGCGGTTCACCGGATTAGTTCCGAGGCCCTCAAAACTATTTGAAATAGTTTCATGAACCAGCCGATCTAAGGCCAGGACCCGCGACACCACGCCGCAGATCCTACACAGCTTTCACCCCGCGTTTAGTGAGCTTCGTCCCAATTCGAGCCGACGCCCACTTCCACCAGCAGCGGCACGTCCAGCTCGGCGGCGCCACTCATGTAGCCGCGAATCTCATCTTTGACCTGCTCCACCAGGCCCTCGCGCACTTCCAACACCAGTTCGTCGTGCACCTGCAGGATCACCCGCGCATCCAGCCCGCTGTCGGTCAGCCAGTTGTCCACCGCCACCATGGCGCGCTTGATGATGTCCGCCGCCGTGCCCTGCATCGGCGCGTTGATCGCGGTGCGTTCGGCGCCTTTGCGCAGGGCCGGGTTCTTGGCGTTGATGTCCGGCAAGTACAGGCGGCGCCCGAACAAGGTTTCGACGAAGCCTTGCTCGGCCGCCTGGGCGCGGGTGCGTTCCATATAGGCCAGCACGCCCGGGTAACGGGCGAAGTAGCGGTCGATGTAGTCCTGGGACTGTTTGCGGTCGACGCCGATCTGCTTGGCCAGGCCGAATGCGCTCATGCCGTAGATCAGGCCGAAGTTGATCGCCTTGGCGCTGCGGCGCTGGTCGGTGGTGACTTGATCCAGCGCCACGCCGAAGACTTCGGCGGCGGTGGCGCGGTGCACGTCCAGATCATTGCGGAACGCATGCAGCAGCCCTTCGTCCTTGGCCAGGTGGGCCATGATGCGCAGCTCGATCTGCGAATAGTCCGCCGCCAGCAGCTGGTAGCCGGGGCTTGCGACAAAGGCCTGGCGGATGCGTCGGCCTTCGGCGGTGCGCACGGGAATGTTCTGCAGGTTCGGGTCGCTGGACGACAGACGCCCGGTAGCGGCGACCGCCTGCTGGTAAGAGGTATGCACACGCCCGGTACGCGGGTTGATCTGCCCCGGCAGCTTGTCGGTGTAAGTGCTCTTGAGCTTGCTCAGGCTGCGGTACTGCATCAGCACCTTGGGCAGCGGGTAGCCTTGCTCGGCCAGGTCATCCAGTACGGCTTCGGCGGTGGAGGGCTGGCCCTTGGCGGTCTTGCTCAGCACCGGCATGCCCAGCTTGTCGTAGAGGATCACCCCCAGTTGCTTGGGTGAGCCAAGGTTGAATTCCTCGCCGGCCAGCTCGAACGCCTCGCGCTCCAGCTCGACCATCTTCGCCCCCAGTTCACCACTCTGCACCCCCAGCAGCGCGGCATCGACCAACGCGCCCTGGCGCTCGATCTTCGCCAGCACCGGCACCAGCGGCATCTCGATGTCCATCAGCACTGGCAGCACGCTCGGCGTTTCGGCCAGCCGCGCCTGCAACGCATGGTGCAGGCGCAGGGTAATGTCGGCGTCCTCGGCGGCGTAGGGGCCGGCCTTCTCCAGCGGGATCTGGTTGAAGGTCAGCTGCTTGGCGCCCTTGCCGGCGATGTCTTCGAAGCTGATGGTGGTGTGCTCGAGGTACTTCTGCGCCAGGCTGTCCATGTCGTGACGGCTGGCGGTGGAATTGAGCACGTAGGACTCGAGCATGGTGTCGTAGGCCACGCCGCGCATCTGGATGGCCGGGCTGCCGTTGGCCAGGATGTTGATGTCGTACTTGGCGTTCTGGCCGATCTTGCCTTTGGCCGGGTCTTCCAGCAGCGGCTTGAGCGCCTGCAGCACCGCCTCGCGGTCCAGCTGGGCAGGCGCGCCTTCATAGTCGTGGGCCAGGGGCACGTAGGCGGCCACATTGGGTTCGATGGCGAACGACAGGCCGACCAGTTGCGCCTTCTGCGCATCGAGGCCGGTGGTTTCGGTGTCGAAGGCGAACAGCGGTGCCTGGCGCAGCTTCTCCAGCCAGGCGTCGAAACGCGCCTGGTCAAGGATGGTTTCGTACTGCGGCTCGACCTTGGCCGCAGGTGCCTCGACCACACTGGCAGTGCCAGCGGCGGCGCCCTTGGGAGCAGCCTGGGCAGCATCACGCTGCACATCGGCGACCCAGCTCTTGAACTCCATCTCGGTGTACAGCGCCAGCAAGGCTTCACGGTCCGGCTCGCCGCAAACCAGGGCGTCAACCTCGACATCCAGTTCCACATCGCACTTGATGGTGGCCAGCTCGTAGGAAAGGAAGGCCGCGTCGCGGTGCTCCTCAAGCTTGGCGGCCAGGGTCTTGGCCCCGCGAATGGCCAGGCCCGCGACCTTGTCCAGGTTCTGGTACACATCGCTCAGCCCGCCACCGATACCGGTCAGCAGGCCCACGGCGGTCTTTTCGCCAACACCCGGCACGCCGGGGATGTTGTCGACCTTGTCACCCATCAGGGCGAGGAAGTCGATGATGTGTTCGGGACCGACGCCAAACTTCTCGTGCACGCCAGCCACGTCCAGCACGCTACCGGTCATGGTGTTGACCAGCGTAACGTGGCCGTCCACCAGCTGGGCCATGTCCTTGTCGCCGGTCGAGATGATCACCGGCCGGCCGGCGGCCGCGCTGCTGCGGGCCAGGGTGCCGATCACGTCATCGGCCTCCACACCCTCGACACACAGCAGCGGGTAGCCCAGGGCACGCACGCTGGCATGCAGCGGCTCGACCTGCACCCGCAGGTCGTCGGGCATGCTTGGGCGGTTGGCCTTGTACTCGGCGAACATGGCATCGCGGAAGGTCCCGCCCTTGGCATCGAACACCACCGCGAACAGGCTGTCGGGGTATTGCTTGCGCAGGCTCTTGAGCATGTTCAGCACGCCCTTGACCGCACCGGTGGGCAGGCCTTTGGAAGTGGTCAACGGCGGCAGCGCGTGGAAGGCACGGTAGAGGTAGGAGGAACCGTCCACCAGGACGAGGGGCGCTTGGCTCATGAGGAGAATCAACCTTTTCGACGGGTCCGGCGCTAGAATAGCCAGAATCATTGACGACAAAGGGACTAGGTTATCATGCGTACATTGAATCGCCTGTTAGTGCTCGGCCTGTTGGCAACCATGCCAGTCGTCACCCTGGCGGCGGACGACGCCCCATCGGCAGATCCCGATGTGACCATTCGCACGGAAGGCGACAAAACCATCCAGGAATACCGGCAAAACGGCTTCCTGTATGCGATCAAGATCACGCCGAAAAACGGCAAGCCTTATTTCCTGGTACGCGCGGATGGCACCGATGCCAACTTCATTCGTTCCGACCAGCCGGACATGCTGATCCCGGCCTGGAAGATCTTCGAGTGGTAAGCCAGTAACGCGTATCGTACTTATCAACCAGGCACTTCCCGGGGGAAGTGCCCGCATGGGCAATTTTTCAACATGTCAGTCTTCACCCCTGTGTCCCGGCCTGAGCTGGAAACCTTTCTGGCGCCCTACGAGCTGGGCCGTCTGCTCGACTTCCAGGGCATTGCCGCCGGCACCGAGAACAGCAATTTCTTCGTCAGCCTGGAAAAAGGGGAATACGTGCTGACACTGGTCGAGCGTGGGCCGGTGGAAGACATGCCGTTCTTCATCGAGCTGCTCGATGTACTGCACACAGCCGACATGCCCGTGCCCTATGCCCTGCGTGATCGCGACGGCAATGGCCTGCGCGAGCTGTGCGGCAAGCCGGCACTGCTGCAGCCGCGGCTGTCGGGCAAGCACGTGAAAGCGCCGAACAACCAGCACTGCGCCCAGGTGGGTGAATTGCTCGCGCATATCCACCTGGCAACCCGCGAGCACATCATCGAGCGCCGTACCGACCGTGGCCTGGACTGGATGCTGGCGTCCGGTGCCGAGCTGCTGCCGGGCCTGAACCCCGAGCAGGCGCAACTGCTGCAACCGGCGCTGGACGAGATCACCGCGCACAAGGCGCAGATCCTCGCTTTGCCCAAGGCCAACCTGCACGCCGACCTGTTCCGCGACAACGTGATGTTCGAAGGCACTCACCTGACCGGTGTGATCGACTTCTACAACGCCTGCTCCGGGCCAATGCTGTATGACATCGCCATCACCGTGAACGACTGGTGCCTGGACGAGCACAGCGGCCTCGACCTGCCCCGCGCCCAGGCGCTGCTGGGCGCCTACGCGGCGCTACGGCCATTCACCGCGGCCGAGGCCGAACTGTGGCCACAGATGCTGCGCCTGGCGTGCGTGCGCTTCTGGCTATCGCGGCTGATTGCAGCCAAGGAATTTGCCGGCATGGATGTCACCATTCATGACCCGCGGGAATTCGAGGTGCGTCTGGCGATGCGTCAGCAGGTGGCTTTGAAGTTGCCGTTCGCTCTGTAAACCGTGGGAGCGGGGGGGGGGGGGGGGGGGGGGGGGGGGAGGAGGGGCACCCCCCCCCCCAAAAACAACAACCCCCAGAACACAAA
>NZ_JBMOWQ010000116.1:0-13269 GCF_049310485.1 Pseudomonas sp. GZD-209 | reverse complement strand
CGTGGGAGCGGGCTTGCCCCGCGCTGGCGGTAGCAACTTCACCATCGCTATCGCGGGGCAAGCCCGCTCCCACGAGGGTCACAGCTGCTCCAGGCACCCCGCCAGATCGCCACCCAGCTTCTCCAGCAAGCGCTCGTAGCCCTTGGCGTCTACCGGATCAGTGCCGCCCAGGGCATCCAGCTCGGCCAGCCGCACCGGAAGCCCCGCCGTCAGCGTCTCGGCCAGGCGCGGGCGCAGCGGCGGCTCGCTGAACACACACGTCTTGCCCACTTCCTGCAGGCGCTTGCGCATTGCGGCGACGTGCTGCGCGCCCGGCTGCACTTCGGCAGCGACACTGAATACGCCGGTGTGCTTGAGGCCATAGTTGGCCTCGAAGTAGTCGAACGCTTCATGGAATACGAAATACGGCTTGCCGGCGATCCCCGCCACGCGCTGCTTGATGCGCAGGTCCAGGGCATCCAGGCGCTCGACGAAGGCTTTCAGGTTGCCCTGGTAACGGGCCGCATTGGCCGGGTCGGCCGCCGCCAGGTCAGCGGCCATCTTCGTCGCGATCACCCGCGCGTTGACCGACGACAGCCACAGGTGGGCATCGAGGCTGCCCGGGCGGTGGTCATGGTCGTGATCGTCGTGGTCGTCTTCGTCGTGAGAGTGGCTGTCCTCACCGAAATGACGCAGTTGCATGCCAGCCAGCGACTGCACGGCCACGGTGGGCTTGCCGCGGCTGCCCAACACGCGGGGCAGGAAGCTCTCCATGTCCGGGCCGATCCAGTACAACAGGTCGGCATCGCCAACCTTGCGCACGTCAGACGGGCGCAGCGCGTAGTGATGCGGGGAGGCACCCGGCGGCAGCAGCACATCCGGGCTGCCGACACCGTCCTGCACCGCGGCGGCAATCTGTTGCAGGGGCTTGATGCTGGTCAGCACGCGCACGTCGGCCTGGGCCGAACAGGCGATGAAAGCGACAAACAGGGCAAGGAATCGGGACACGGTAGCTACTCGGCTCGTCAGAAACAGGTAACATAATAACGTCTCCATCCTGAACCGTCGCTGCCCATGTCCATCACGCCGCTGGCCCACCGCCCTCACGATCACTCCCACTGCGTGCACAGCGCACTGGCCGAGGCCGACACGTTGTGCACCCGTCAGGGCCTGCGCCTGACCGCCTTGCGCCGCCGCGTGCTGGAGCTGGTGTGGCAGAGCCACAAGCCGCTGGGTGCCTACGACATCCTCGCCGTGCTCAGCGAGCAGGATGGCCGCCGTGCGGCGCCGCCAACCGTGTACCGCGCCCTCGACTTCCTGCTCGACAACGGCCTGGTGCACCGCATCGCCTCGCTCAACGCCTTCATCGGCTGCAGCCACCCCGAGCACGCGCACCAAGGCCAGTTCCTGATCTGCCGCGAGTGCCACGTGGCCATCGAGCTGGAGCAGGACAGCATCAGCGACGCGATCATCGCCAGCGCCAAGGGCGTGGGCTTCAGCGTCGAAACCCAGACCGTGGAAATCGTCGGCCTGTGCGCCAACTGCCGGGGCGCGGCATGAGCGACGCCCTGATCCGCCTTGAGCAGGTCGGCGTCAGCTTCGGTGGTGAAGCGGTGCTCGACAGCATCGATCTGGCGGTGGCACCGAAGCAGATCGTCACCCTGATCGGCCCCAACGGTGCCGGCAAGACCACCCTGGTGCGCGCCGTGCTGGGGCTGCTCAAGCCGCACCGCGGCAAGGTCTGGCGCAAGCCCAAATTGCGCATCGGCTACATGCCGCAGAAAATCCAGGTAGACCCGACGCTGCCCCTGTCGGTGCTGCGCTTCCTGCGCCTGGTGCCCGGGGTAGACCGCGCGGCAGCCTTGTCGGCGCTGCAGGAAGTCGGTGCCGAGCAGGTGATCGACAGCCCGATCCAGACCATCTCCGGTGGCGAGATGCAGCGTGTGCTGCTGGCCCGCGCACTGCTGCGCGAGCCCGAGCTGCTGGTGCTGGATGAGCCGGTGCAGGGTGTCGACGTGGTCGGCCAGACCGAGCTGTACAACCTCATCACCCGTCTGCGCGATCGCCATGGTTGCGGCGTGCTGATGGTCAGCCACGATCTGCACCTGGTGATGAGCACCACCGACCAGGTGGTCTGCCTCAACCGCCACGTCTGCTGCTCGGGCCACCCAGAGCAGGTCAGCGGCGACCCGGCCTTCGTCGAGCTGTTCGGCCAGAACGCCAAGAGCCTGGCCGTCTACCACCACCATCACGATCACAGCCACGACCTGCACGGCGCAGTGATCGCCCCTGGCGCCCATGTTCACGGAGAGCACTGCAAGCATGGCTGATTTTCTTCTGTATGCCTTGCTTGCCGGCCTGGCGCTGGCGCTGGTGGCCGGCCCCCTCGGCTCGTTCGTGGTGTGGCGGCGCATGGCCTATTTCGGTGACACCCTGTCCCATGCCGCGCTGCTCGGCGTGGCGCTGGGCCTGGCCCTGGATGTCAGCCCGGCGCTGGCGGTGACGGTCGGCTGCCTGTTGCTGGCGCTCCTGCTGGTGACCCTGCAACAGCGCCAGCCGCTGGCGTCCGACACCCTGCTCGGCATCCTCGCCCCCAGCACCCTGTCGCTGGGGCTGGTGGCGCTGAGCTTCATGCACGACGTGCGGATCGACCTGATGGCCTACCTGTTCGGTGACCTGCTGGCGATCAGCACCACCGACCTGGCCTGGATCCTCGGTGGCAGTGCGCTGGTGCTGGTGCTGCTGGCGGTGTTCTGGCGCCCCTTGCTGGCCGTCACCGTGCACGAGGAGCTGGCGATGGTCGAGGGGCTGCCCGTGGCGGGCCTGCGCCTGGCGTTGATGCTGCTGATCGCCGTAGTGATCGCGGTAGCGATGAAGATTGTCGGCGTGCTGCTGATCACCTCGTTGTTGATCATCCCGGCGGCCGCGGCACAGCGTCACGCCCGCTCACCGGAGCAGATGGCCCTGGGCGCCAGCCTGCTGGGGGTCACGGCCGTGTGCGGGGGGTTGGCCATGTCGTGGTTCAAGGACACCCCCGCCGGGCCGTCGATCGTGGTCTGCGCGGCGGTGCTATTCTTGCTGAGCCTGGCGTTGCCAAAGCGCTGAAAAATCAGGCTGTGAACCAACGCAGCCTGCAACCTTTACGCAGGTTCAAGGTCAATCAGACCTATTTTCGAGCGTGCGCACCTGGGTGTAGACTTGCTCGCTTTTTGCGCAAATAGAGAGTCGCAGGAATGAAGCCGTTCGCCTCACGTTATCTGCTTGTTGCCGCGTTTTCCCTGTTCCTGACGGCCTGCGCCAGCACGCCCGCCGAGCAGCCGGCCGCGCCTGCCCAACCGGATGCCTGGCAGCAGCTGGAGCAGAACATCGCCAGCAATGAGCTGGCCACTGCCGAAGATCAACTCGCCGCCCTGCAAGCCCAGGCACCCGACGATGCGCGCCTGGAGCCTCACCAGCGTCAGCTGGCCGAAGCCTATCTGCGCCGCAGCCAGATCGTCCTGCAGAAAGGCGATGTGAATGCCGCCGCCACCGCGCTGGCCCGCGCCCGTGCACTTATGCCGCAAGCACCGGCCGTGACCGGTGGCGACACCATGGCCCATGCACGCAAGGCCGAGCTGGAAAAGGCCGAGGCTGCCCTCAAGGCCGCTGCGGCACAACCCAAGGCCCGGCTGCTCGACCCGACCGCTCCGAGCACCGTGGTCGCCCTGAAGACCACCGACAGCCGCGCCCTGCGCCGCCAGCTCGATGACATCGCCGCCGACGTGGTGAACTACCAGTGCGACGTGGTGTTCCAGGTGCCCCGCACCCAGGATGCGCCCTGGCTCAAGACGCTGCTGCACAAGCGCGTGCACAAGCTCGACAGTGGCTTCGTGCTGAACCAGAAGCACGAGATCCAGCGTTCGCTGCCGGCGCAGGTGGTATTGATCCCCCACCAGCAGTGAATCAATCGCGGGGCAAGCCCGCTCCCACGCCGTTCGCAATCTGGCGTGGGAGCGGGCTTGCCCCGCGATGTTTTGCCTAGGCCGGCACAGATTCGGCAGCCGCCTCCCGCACCCACACCCGGTGCCCTTCAACAGCCTTGAAGAACTGCTCGAACACCTTCTGCTGATCCCCCAGCAACAATCCCGCATCCTCCTTCAACCCCAATGTGTTCAACAGCAGCTTGCCGTCCACGGCCAAACCCATGGGCTTGAGGTGCTTGTAAGCCTCCAGCAGGAAATGCCTGGCCACACCACTGCCCTGCAGCGCTTCCAGCGAAGCCTTGCCAGCCGGCACCCACACCCCGTCGAACATGACCGACGGCATGCCCTCCATGGCGGCATCCACCGGCAACAGCTGGCCATCAGTGGTCTTCACCGGCGCCGAAGTCGGCCCCAGCAACATGGGCCGGGCACTCTGCGCCTCCAGGGCCTTGACCACCTTGTCGACGCTGGCGCCGTCCACGCCATTGGCCACCAGCACGGCGACCTTGCGCCCCTTGATACCAATGCTCCCCAGGTGACTCATCTGGCTCAAAGCCTTTGACTGCGCCGGCTTGCTGCCTTTTACCTTGACCGTCCCTGCCTTGGGCGCCGGCAGCCCGAGGTTGCTTGCCACCGCCGCTGCCAGCTGCAGATCAATGTTGGCGAGTATTTCGTTCACCTCCCGCACCCGGATCACCTCACGCTCCACCTTGCCCAGCTCGAAGCTGTAGGCCTTGATGATGTGCTGCTGCTCGCTCGCGCTCATGCTCTGGAAGAACAGCCGTGCCTGGGAGAAGTGGTCAGCGAACGACGCACTGCGCTGGCGAATCTTGTTCGCGTCGATGCGTTCCTGATAACTCTCGAAGCCACCTTGCTGGGCAGCGGGCGGCGTCTCTTTCGGCCAGCCACCATCGATGCTGTTCGGCTCGTAGGCGGCGCGGCCCTTGTCGAGGGTCATGCGGTGCATGGCATCGCGCTGGCTGCTGTGGTTGGGCGCGATTGGCCGGTTGATCGGGATTTCGTGGAAGTTCGGTCCACCGAGGCGGCTGATCTGCGTGTCGGTGTAGGAGAACAGCCGGCCCTGCAGCAAGGGGTCATTGCTGAAATCGATGCCCGGCACGATATGCCCGGGACAAAAGGCAACCTGCTCCACCTCGGCAAAGAAGTTGTCCGGGTTGCGATCGAGCACCATCTTGCCCAGCGGGGTCACCGGCACCAGCTCCTCGGGGATCAGCTTGGTCGGGTCGAGCAGGTCGAACTCGAACTTGTGCTCATCGGCCTCGGCAACGACCTGCACGCCCAGCTCCCATTCGGGGCAATTACCGGTCTCGATGGCCTCCCACAGGTCGCGGCGGTGGTAATCGGCGTCCTTGCCGGCCAGCTTCTGTGCCTCGTCCCACAGCAACGAATGCACGCCCTGGCGAGGCTTCCAGTGGAACTTGACGAAGCTGGCCACGCCGTCGGCATTGACCAGGCGGAAGGTGTGCACGCCAAAGCCCTCCATCATCCGCAGGCTGCGCGGGATGGCGCGGTCGGACATGGCCCAGATGACCATGTGCGCCGTCTCTGGCACCAGCGAGACGAAGTCCCAGAACGTGTCATGGGCCGAGCCGCCGGTGGGCATCTCGTTGTGCGGCTCGGGCTTCACTGCATGCACGAAGTCGGGGAACTTGATCGCGTCCTGGATGAAGAACACCGGCATGTTGTTGCCAACCAGGTCGAAGTTGCCTTCGTCGGTGTAGAACTTCACCGCAAAGCCGCGCACATCACGCACGGTATCGCCCGAACCGCGTGGCCCCTGCACGGTGGAAAAACGCACGAACACCGGGGTGATCTTCTCCGGGTCCTGCAGGAAGCCGGCCTTGGTCAGTTCGGCATGGCAGCCATAGCTTTGAAAGTAGCCATGGGCGCCGGCACCCCGAGCGTGGACGATACGTTCGGGGATGCGCTCATGGTCGAAGTGGGTGATCTTCTCGCGCATGATGAAGTCTTCGAGCAGCGACGGCCCGCGCGCGCCAGCCTTGAGGCTGTTCTGGTTGTCGGCGACCTTGACGCCCTGGTTGGTGCGTAGCGCCTGCCCCGTGGCATCGCTGCGAAACGCTTCCAGGCTCTGCAACTTGGCATTGGTATTGGCCCGGTCGGGGGTATCGGTGCCCGCTACTTGGCTTTCCTTCGGCTGCGGCGCTTTCTTGCTGGCCATGTTCGGCTCTCCTCATCAGTCTTCAGGCTGCCCGTACGGGCTTGTTCAACTAGTGACTGGGAGGGCTTGGCGAGCGTTCAATCAGGATTGCCGGTTGTCGCGTTATGCCCAACGGATTGGACAGATCACAAATAAATGCTAAGAACGCCTATGGGAAAAGGCTAAAATGCGCGACCCCAGCTAACCGCTGACCCAAATTCCATGCGCCCCACAAGGTTCGCTCAGTGATCGAGTTTCAAAACGTCCATAAGACCTACCGCGTCGCCGGTAGGGATATCCCGGCCCTGAACCCGACCAGCCTGACCATCGAAGATGGCCAGGTGTTCGGCCTGATCGGCCACTCCGGCGCCGGCAAGAGCACCATGCTGCGCCTGATCAACCGCCTCGAGGCCCCGAGCGGCGGCAAGATCATCGTCGACGGCGAAGACGTCACCGCCTTCGATGCCAACCAGCTGCGCCGCTTCCGCCAGCAGGTCGGGATGATCTTCCAGCACTTCAACCTGCTGGCCTCCAAGACCGTCGCCGACAACGTCGCCCTGCCGCTGGTGCTGGCGGGCGAGCTGCCCCGCGCCGCAATCGACAAGCGCGTGAGCGAGCTGCTGGCCCGCGTCGGCCTTTCGGAGCACGCCAAGAAGTACCCGGCCCAGCTGTCGGGCGGGCAAAAGCAGCGTGTCGGCATTGCCCGCGCCCTGTCCACCAACCCCAAGATCCTGCTGTGCGACGAGGCCACCAGTGCCCTCGACCCACAAACCACCGCTTCGGTGCTGCAACTGCTGGCCGAGATCAACCGCGAACTCAAGCTGACCATCGTGCTGATCACCCACGAGATGGACGTGATCCGCCGGGTCTGCGACCGCGTGGCGGTGATGGATGCCGGGCAGATCGTCGAGCACGGCCCGGTGGCCGAGGTGTTCCTGCACCCGCAGCACGCCACCACCAAGCGTTTTGTCCAGGAAGACGAGCAGGTCGACGAGAACGACCAGCGCGACGACTTCGCCCATGTGCCGGGGCGCATCGTGCGCCTGACCTTCCAGGGCGATGCCACCTATGCGCCGCTGCTGGGCACCGTGGCCCGCGAAACCGGGGTCGACTACAGCATCCTTGCCGGGCGCATCGACCGCATCAAGGACATCCCCTATGGCCAGCTGACCCTCGCCCTGATCGGCGGGGACATGGACGCGGCATTCGCCCGCTTCACTGCAGCTGACGTACATATGGAGGTACTGCGTTGATGGACGCCCTGAATTTCTTCGCCAACGTCGACTGGGCCGAAATCTGGCTGGCCACCGGCGACACCCTGATCATGCTGTTCACCTCGCTGGTGTTCACCGTGCTGCTGGGCCTGCCCCTGGGCGTGCTGCTGTTCCTGTTCGGCCCACGGCAGATGTTCGAGCACAAGCAGATCTATGCGGTGATGGCGACCATCGTCAACATCGTGCGCTCGCTGCCGTTCATCATCCTGCTGATCGTGATGATCCCCGCCACGGTGCTGATCACCGGCACCTCGCTGGGCGTCGCCGGGGCCATCCCGCCGCTGGTGGTGGGGACCACGCCATTCTTCGCCCGCCTGGTGGAAACCGCGCTGCGCGAAGTGGACCGCGGCATCATCGAGGCAACCCAGTCGATGGGCGCCACCACCCGCCAGATCATCTTCAAGGCGGTGCTGCCTGAAGCCATGCCGGGCATCATCGCCGCCACCACCGTCACCGCCATCACCCTGGTGTCCTACACGGCCATGGCCGGTGTGGTCGGCGCCGGCGGCCTGGGCGACCTGTCGATCCGCTTCGGCTACCAGCGTTTCCAGACCGACGTGATGATCGTCACCGTGGTGCTGCTGGTCATCCTGGTTCAAGTCCTGCAGATGATCGGCGACAAACTGGTTGTGCATTTTTCCCGTAAGTAACCCCAATGGGGTCGGCCCGGCCGACCCGTTCGGGGGCCGTCGCGGCCCTCACAAGGAGTGATCAATGAAGAAGCTGCTTGCTGTTGTCGCCGCCGTCGCGGCCTTCTCGGCCCACGCCGAAACCCTGACCGTCGCCGCCACCCCGGTGCCGCACGCCGAGATCCTCAACTTCGTCAAACCGCAACTGGCGAAAGAGGGCGTGGAGCTGAAGGTCAAGGAATTCACCGACTACATCCAGCCGAACGTGCAGGTGGCCGAAAAGCGCCTGGACGCCAACTTCTTCCAGCACCAGCCGTACCTGGATGAGTTCAACAAGGCCAAGAAGACCAACCTGGTCAGCGTCACCGGTGTGCACATCGAGCCGCTGGGCGTGTACTCGGCCAAGGTCAAGAAGCTCGACGAACTGGCCTCCGGTGCCACCGTGGTCATCCCCAACGACGCCACCAACGGCGGCCGCGCCCTGCTGCTGCTGGACAAGGCCGGTGTGATCAAGCTCAAGGACAACAAGAACATCCTGTCGACCGTGAAAGACATCACCGGCAACGACAAGGGTCTTAAATTCCGTGAGCTGGAAGCGGCCACCATTCCGCGCGTGCTGACCCAGGTCGATGCGGCCCTGATCAACACCAACTACGCGCTGGAAGCCAAGCTCAACCCTGAGAAGGACGCGCTGGCCATCGAAGGCAGCGACTCGCCGTACGTGAACATCCTGGTTGCCCGCCCGGACAACAAAGACTCCGACGCCATGAAGAAACTGGCTGCGGCGCTGCACTCGCCTGAGGTGAAGCAGTTCATCACCGAGAAGTACAAAGGCGCTGTGGTTCCGGCGTTCTGATCAAAGCCTGAAACGATCGCGGGGGGGGGGGGGAGGGACAAAGAGAACACGGGGGGAAGAGGGGCGACCGGGAGTTTCATAACCCGTCCGGGTACACCCCCCCCCCCCCCGCCCCCCCTGTGGGAGCGGGCTTGCCCCGCGATGTTTTCAAGCCTCGATCAATCCCGCTTGACCAGCCCCGGCAACTGCGCCACCAGCTTCTGGTTGTTGAACGGCGCACGAATGAACCCGCGCTGGCGCCCATCCGGCCCCACGACCGCCAGGTTGCCGCTGTGATCCACGGTGTAGCCCGGCTTGCTGGTATCGGCCGGAATGAACGGAATGCTCAGGCCGTTGGCCAGCTTCTGGGTATCCTCGATAGTCCCCGTCACCCCGACGAAATCCTTGTCGAAATAGCCCAGGTACTGCTTGAGCTGGTTCGGCGTGTCGCGGTTCGGGTCGACGCTCACCAGCACCACCTGCAAGCGCTCCCACGCCTCTTTCGGCAGCTCGCTCTTCACCTGGCGCAACTGGGCGAGGGTGGTCGGGCAGATGTCCGGGCAGTAGGTGTAGCCGAAGAACAGCAGCGACCACTTGCCCTTGAGCTGGTCCATCGCAACGGGCTGGCCATTCTGGTCGGTCATCGACACATCCGGCACGGTGCGGCTTTGCGGCAGCAGGATGATGCCGGCGTCGATCAGTTCAGTGGGGTTCAACTGCCCCCGGTCACTGAGCACCTTGTTGACGGTCAGGCCCATGATCAGCGCGACCAGGGCAACAAGGATGAATACGGTTTTCTGGGTTCGGGTCATAGGTTCAGCAACAAGTAGTGGTCAACGAGCAGGGCGATGAACAGGGCGAACAGGTAGCCGATAGAGTACTTGAACGTGTTGATCGCCGCGTGCGGCCGGGTGCCACGGTACAACACCCAAGCCCAGTGCAGGAAGCGCAGGCCCAGCCCCAGGGCACAGGCCAGGTACAGCGGCCCGCTCATGTGGATGGCATAGGGCAGCAGGCTCACCGCCAGTAAAATCAAGGTGTACAGCAGGATATGCAAGGCCGTGTAACGCTCACCGTGGGTCACCGGCAGCATCGGAATATCCGCTTTTTCGTACTCGCCCCTGCGGTGAATGGCCAGGGCCCAGAAATGCGGTGGGGTCCAGGCGAAGATGATCAGCACCAGCAACAGCGGCTCGGCACTCACATGCCCGCTGACCGCCACCCACCCCAGCAGCGGCGGGGCCGCGCCGGCCAGGCCACCGATCACGATGTTCTGCGGCGTGGCACGCTTGAGAAAGCCGGTGTAGAGCACCGCATAGCCCAGCAGCGAGGCCAGGGTCAGCCAGGCGGTCAGTGCATTGGTGAAGGCCAGCAGCAAGCCCATCCCCGACATCGCCAGCAGCGCGGCGAAGCACAGCGCTGGCAGCGGCGCCACCCGGCCCTGGGCCAACGGGCGTTTGTGGGTGCGGGCCATCAGTGCGTCGATGCGCCGGTCCAGCACATGGTTGACCACCGCCGCGCCGCCCGCGCACAGGGCGATGCCCAGGTTGCCGAACAGCAGCACGCTCCAGGCCACGCCGGCACGGGTGGCGAGGAACATGCCCACCAGCGAGGTGATCAGCATCAGCACCACCACCTTGGGCTTGGTCAGTTCCAGGTAGTCGCGCCAACCGGCGCGCTGTCGCTCAGCGCTCAGAAGCGTCGCCACGAATCGTTCCTCATGTGATGGGTGAGGCCCACGCCGGTGACCGGGGTCAGGCGCCAACCTTGGCCTACGCGCACCTTGTCGGCCACGCGGATGCGGTAGTTCACCAGCACCATGCTCAACAGCAGCAGGGCGCCGCCGGCGTTATGCGCCACCGCCACGGCCAGCGGCAGGTGCAGCAGTACGTTGCTGATGCCCAGGCTCAATTGCAGCCCCAGGGCCAGCAACACCAGGCGCGCCAGGCCGCTCAGGCCATGGCGCTGGAGCTTCCAGCCGAGCAGCAGCAGCACCGCCGTCACCAGCAACGCGCCCAGGCGATGGCTGATATGGATCGCCGTGCGCGCATCGCTGTCCAGCTGCCCGCCCAGGTAGTTGGGGCCGACATGCTGGGTAAGGTGGAAGCCGTTGCTGAAGTCCGCCGCCGGCCACCACTGGCCGTGGCAGGTGGGCAGGTCGATACAGGCCACCGCCGCATAGTTGGCACTCACCCAACCCCCCAGGGCGATCTGGCCGATCACCACCAGCAAGGCCAGGGCGGCTATCCGGCGCAGGCTCAAAGGCAATTTAGGGAGTGGCGCAAAGGCCCGGGATAGACGCAGGGATAACAGGAAAAGCAGGCTCAGGGTGGTGAACCCGCCGAGCAGGTGCGCGGTGACCACCTGCGGCCACAGCTTGAGCGTCACCGTCCACATGCCGAAGGCTGCCTGGGCCAGTACCACCGCCAGCAACAACAGCGGCAGTCGATAAGGCTGGCCATCGCGGGCATGCCGGCGCACGGCCTGGAAGGCGAGCAGGGCGATCACCAGCGCCAGGCTGCCGGCGAAGTAACGGTGGGTCATCTCGGCCCAGCCCTTGGCCTCTTCCACCGGGTGCTCGGGGAAGTGCAGTTCGGCGTGGGCCAACTGCGCCTCGCTCTTGGGCACGCTGATGAAGCCGTAACAACCCGGCCAGTCGGGGCAACCGAGGCCGGCGTGGGTCAGGCGGGTGTAGGCGCCGAGCAGCACCACCAACAACGCCAGCAGGGTGGCGAACACGGCAAGGCGAAATCCAGGTCTGGCCATGGCAGGCTCCTAGCCAATGTTGGACAGCTTGAGCAGGTGGCGCAGGTCGTCCAGCACTTTCTTGCCGTTGACCTTGGCGTCGTAGCGCAGCACCAGGTTGCCGTGGGGGTCGACGATCCACAGCTGCGGGCCGGGCTCGCCGACCTGCTGTTGGTAGCGCTGGCTATCCAGCGGGTAGCGTTGCAGCTGTGGGTATTCACGACCGAGCACGGCCTGGTAATCCGCATCGAGTGCCTGCGCGGCGGCCAGGGCATGGCTGGCGCGGCTGGCGTCGCGGCCCAGGCCCACCTGGATCTGCCGGGCCAGGTACACCAGCTGTCGGCAGTCCTCGGCGCAGGCCTGCGGGGCGCTGACCAACAGCTGCCAGCGCTGGTCCTGGGCATCGATGCCAATGTCGGCGCGGCTCTGGCCATTGCCGATCATTACCCCATGGAAGTTGCGCCCCTCCGGCACCCAGAACTGCAGCTTGTACATGCTGGTGGCGAGGATCATCGGCCCCAGCACGACGAACAGGATCAACAGCAGCTGCAAGCGCCCGCGGGCCTTGCGTCCTTCAGGCACGTTCAGTGGACTCGTGGCGGCGGCCATGGCGGTTCTCCTTGTTGTGGTTGTGCCAGCCGAAATACAGGTAAAGCAGCACCAGCGTGGTGGCCAGGGCAAACCACTGCACGGCATAGCCCAGGTGCTTTTCCGGGCCCATGGCGACCACCGGCCAGCCCAGTCGGTAGCTGGCCGGCCCAGGCTCCAGGCGCAGCTCGTGGGCGAAACCTTCACGCCCGAGCAGTTGCCAGAGGCCGGCCGGGTCGACGGCAGTCAGCAAATGCGGCCACTGGCCGCCGGCGGGGTCGGGGTGCAGCTGGAAGGTCTTGCCGGGTGCCACATAGACCGAGGCATCCAGCGCCAGGGGTTGGTCGGGTGTGACGAACTGCACCGGCACCCGCCGATCCGGCCAGGGCAACCAGCCGCGATTGACCAGCAGCCACTGGCCGCTGGCCTGGTCGTGGAAGGGCTGCAGCAGTTCGACGCCGGCCTGGCCGTCGCGCATCTGGTTGTCCAGCAGCAGGCTGTGGCGGGCGTCGAAACGGCCATAAAGGTGCACACGGAAGAAGGCAGGGTCGGGCAACTGGGCAAGCTGGGCGGCGGCCAGTGGCGCCTCCACCTGGCGTTCGGCGTAGCTGTCCATCAGGGCGCGCTTGTCGTCGGCCCGGCCCAGTTGCCAGAAGCCAAGCGCGATCAGCCCCGGCAGCAGCGCGAGCACCACCAGGGTCGGGATCCACCCAGGGCGAAACGGCTTCACCGTGGCCCCGCAAGGTCGAACGCTATACTTGCACTCATCACCGCATCCCCCGGAGTCTCGTCATGCTCAAGGCCGCGATAGTCCTGATGCTGCTGGCCACTGTCGCCAGCCTGTTCAGTGGCCTGGTGTTCCTGGTCAAGGACGACGACCAGTCGACCCGGCTGCTCAAAGCCCTCACCGTGCGCGTCACCCTGGCGGCCCTGACCATCGGGCTTGTAGCCTGGGGCTTGATCAGCGGGCAGTTGGTGTCACACGCGCCGTTTTGACATCACCTGGATCCCCGTGGGGGGGGGGGGGGGGGGGGGGGGGGGGGGAGGAGGGGGGGGACGAAGAAGAAAGCGAAGCTCA
>NZ_JBMOWQ010000115.1:0-5394 GCF_049310485.1 Pseudomonas sp. GZD-209 | reverse complement strand
CAGCGCCTATGAGATCGAGCGCCGCCCGCGCGGCGCATCGCGGATGAATCCGCTCCCACGGGGCCTTCGTTCTATAGAACGTATACAAAGATGAACAACCCCACCCAGACCACATCGACGAAGTGCCAGTACCAACTGGCCGCCTCGAAGCCGAAGTGTTTCTCCGGGTTGAAGTGCCCGCGCAGAATGCGCACGAACATCACGATCAGGATGATCGTGCCCAAGGTCACGTGCGCACCGTGGAAGCCGGTCAGCATGAAGAACGTCGCGCCATAGATCCCCGACCCCAGCGTCAGCCCCAGCTTGGTATAGGCCTCGTGGTACTCGTAGGCCTGCAACGTGATAAAGCTGATGCCCAGGAGAATGGTCAGCGCCATCCAGAATTTCAGCGGTCCACGGTGATCGCGGCGCAGGGCATGGTGGGCAATGGTGATGGTGATGCTGGAGCTCACCAGCAGGATGGTGTTGATCAGCGGCAGGTGCCACGGGTCGATCACCTCTTTAGGCGGCGGGAACAGTTTCGGGTCTGGCGTGTGCAGCAGCGGCCAGGCGAACTCGAAACTGGGCCAGAGCATGTGCGCCACGCCCTTGGCCCCTTCGCCGCCCAGCCAAGGCCCGGCCAGCACGCGCACGTAGAACAGCGCGCCGAAGAAGGCCATGAAGAACATCACCTCGGAAAAGATGAACCAGCTCATGCCCCAGCGGAACGAGCGGTCCATCTGTGGGCTGTACAAGCCGGCATGGCTCTCCTTGACCACCGCGCCGAACCAGCCGAACAGCATGTACGCCAGGAACAACGCACCGACGAAGAAGATCAGCGGCCCGTGGGATTCCGGGTGGCCGGCCTTCAGGTCGTTGAACCAGGTGCCCAGGCCGAACACCGTGATGAACATGCCGATCGTGGCAATGATCGGCCACTTGCTCTGCGCCGGTACGTAGTAGTGCTCGTGGCTTGCCATGACGTATCTCCTTCCCTCAACGGGCGCCCTCGGTCGCGGCTTGGGCGACCGGGGGGTGGCGAGCGGTGATGTCGAACAAGGTGTAGGCCAGGGTCAGGTGTTTCACCGAATCCGGCAGGTCGCGGTCTACGATGAAGCGCACCGGCATCTCGATGCGCTCGCCAGGCTGCAGCACCTGCTGGGTGAAGCAGAAGCATTCGGTCTTGTGGAAGTACGCCGCCGCCTCGGCCGGGGTGATGCTGGGGATGGCCTGGGCGCTCATCGGGTGCCTGGTCGGGTTGCGGGCAATGAAGATCATCTGGTTCACCGCCCCTGGGTTGACCTCGATCTGGTCGGCGCTGGAGTGGAACTCCCAGCTCATGTCGCCAGCGTTGGTCGACATGAACTGCACCCGCACCGAGCGCGTCGGGTCGCTGACCTGGCTGCCCTCGTACTGCCCGCCGGTCTTGCCGTTGATGCCGAAGGCCTTGCACATCACGTCATAGATCGGCACCAGGGCAAAGCCGAAGGCGAACATCACCACGGTCAGCATGACCAGGCGGGTAACCAGGCGGCGCAGCGACAGGCCGTCCATGGGCGGGCTCCTACTTCACTTCCGGCGGAGTCTGGAAGGTGTGGTAGGGCGCCGGCGACGGTATCGACCACTCCAGCCCCTCGGCACCGTCCCACGGCTTGGCCGGCGCCGGCGCACCGCCCCGGATGCACTTGATGACGATGAACAGGAAGAAGATCTGCGTGGCGCCGAACATGAACGCGCCGATCGACGAGACCATGTTGAAGTCGGCGAATTGCAGGTTGTAGTCGGGGATCCGCCGGGGCATGCCGGCCAGGCCGACGAAGTGCATGGGGAAGAAGGCCATGTTCATGCCGATGAACGACAGCCAGAAGTGCAACTTGCCCAAGGTCTCGTCATACATGTGCCCGGTCCACTTCGGCAGCCAGTAATAGGCCGAGGCAAAGATCCCGAAGATCGCCCCAGGCACCAGCACGTAATGGAAGTGCGCCACCACGAAGTAGGTGTCGTGGTACTGGAAGTCCGCCGGTGCGATGGCCAGCATCAGCCCGGAGAACCCGCCGATGGTGAACAGGATGACGAAGGCGATGGCGAACAGCATCGGCGTCTCGAAGGTCAGCGAGCCTTCCCACATGGTGCTGACCCAGTTGAACACCTTCACCCCGGTGGGCACGGCGATCAGCATGGTCGCGTACATGAAGAACAGCTCGCCCACCACCGGGATGCCGACCACGAACATGTGGTGGGCCCAGACGATGAACGACAGAAAGGCGATTGCCCCGGTGGCGTAGACCATCGAGGTGTAGCCGAACAGCGGCTTGCGCGAGAACGCCGGGATGATCGAGCTGACCGCGCCGAACGCCGGCAGGATCATGATGTACACCTCGGGGTGGCCGAAGAACCAGAACACGTGCTGGAACAGCACCGGGTCGCCGCCACCGGCGGCGCTGAAGAAGCTGGTGCCGAAGTGGATGTCCATCAGCATCATGGTCACCACGCCGGCCAGCACCGGCATCACCGCGATCAGCAGGAAGGCGGTGATCAGCCAGGTCCAGACGAACAGCGGCATCTTCATCAAGGTCATGCCGGGGGCGCGCAGGTTGAGGATGGTGGCGATCACGTTGATCGCGCCCATGATCGAGCTGATGCCCATCAGGTGGATGGCGAAGATGAAGAAGGTCACGCTGGCCGGGGCGTAGGTGGTTGAAAGCGGGGCGTAGAAGGTCCAGCCGAAATTCGGCCCGCCGCCGGGGCTGAACAGGGTCGAGACCAGCAGCAGGAAGGCCGCCGGCAGCAGCCAGAAGCTGAAGTTGTTCATCCGCGGCAGGGCCATGTCGGGCGCGCCGATCATCAGCGGGATCATCCAGTTGGCCAGGCCCACGAAGGCCGGCATCACCGCGCCGAACACCATGATCAGCCCGTGCATGGTGGTCATCTGGTTGAAGAAGGCCGGCTCGACGATCTGCAGGCCCGGCTGGAACAGCTCGGCACGGATCACCATGGCGAACGAGCCGCCGAGCAGGAACATGGTGAAGGCGAACCACAGGTACATCGTGCCGATGTCCTTGTGGTTGGTGGTCAGCACCCAGCGCATCAGGCCCTTGGCCGGGCCGTGGGCGTGGTCATGACCGTGGGCGTGGTCGTCGATCACTGCACTCATGTCCTGTCTCCTGCAATCCACTGACTGCCGCGGGTAACCCGGCTCATTGCGCTTCGGCCTGCTTGAGCGCCAGCACGTCCTTCGGCGTGACCATGTCGCCCTTGTTGTTGCCCCAGGCGTTGCGCTCGTAGGTGACCACGGCGGCGATATCGACTTCCGAGAGTTGCTTGCCGAACGCCGCCATGGCGGTGCCGGGCTTGCCGTGGAAGACCAGGCTCAGGTGGCCTTCCTTCGGCCCGGTGGCGATCTTCGAACCTTTGAGCGCCGGGAACATCGGCGGCAGGCCCTGGCCCTCGGCCTGGTGACAGGCCACGCAGGTGGTGTGGTAGACCTTGTCGCCGCGCGCCACCAGCTCTTCGAGGGTCCATTCCTTGCTGGTCAGCTCCTTGAGCTTGGCCGCCTCGGCCTTGCGCTCACCGAGCCAGGTGTCGTAGTCGGCCTTGGATTTCACCTCGACCACCACCGGCATGAAGCCGTGGTCCTTGCCGCACAGTTCGGTGCACTGGCCGCGGTAGATGCCGGGCTTCTCGATACGCGTCCAGGCCTCGTTGACGAACCCGGGGATGGCGTCGCGCTTGACCGCGAAGGCCGGCACCCACCAGGAGTGGATGACATCGGCGGCAGTCACCAGGAAACGCACCTTGGCACCCACCGGCAGCACCAGCGGCTGGTCGACTTCGAGCAGGTAGTGCTCGTCCTTGGGCGCCTTGTTGTGGATCTGGTCGGCGGGGGTGGCCAGGTTGCTGAAGAACTCGACGTCCTGGCCCAGGTACTTGTAGTGCCACTTCCACTGGTAGCCGGTGACCTGGATATCGATGTCCGAGTCGGTGGCGTCGTAGATGTCGATCAAGGTCTTGGTGGCCGGGATGGCCATGGCCACCAGGATAAGGAAGGGGACAACCGTCCAGAGGATTTCCACCCAGGTGTGTTCGTGGAAATGCGCAGGCTGCTGGCCGGTGGAGCGGCGGTGGATGACCATCGACCAGAACATCGCGCCGAACACCACGATGCCGATGATCACGCAGATCCAGAAGATGGTCATGTGCAGGTCGAAGACGGCGTGGGAGACTTCCGTCGCCCCGGGCGCCATGTTCACGGTCCATGCAGCCTGTGCCTGACCAAACACCGACCACAGCAGGAGGCCCATCCAGACATGTGGATGTCGCATCATTGCGGGTTCCCCTTATCGTTCTTGTAGTCCCGGAGGCGTGGACGACCTGCTACGACAAAGAAGGGTACGGCGGCCAAGACTGCTGACTTCGACGACCGAGCCCCCTGCTAAAGGCAGTCGGGCCTCATCAACGAATCACGTTTCATCGGGAGTATAGACAGCGACCAATGGCGCGCAATGAACAGCATCAAATGACTTTCAGCAAACCAAACGTTTGCGCTGAAAGCCGCATGGATGCTGGGCTGGGGCACAATGATGGCATATTGATATAGCCAATTTCCTACACGTGCCTCAGTGATATAACAAATACGTCTTAGCCAATCTCCTAAGCGAGCTAACTTAGTGTCTTCCGTTTGTAACGCCTTGTCCCTGGAGTTGTCATGAACATCGCTGCTGTACGCGAGCAGATTGAAAATGCCCATCAACATGAGAGCCGCACAGGCCAGCTGAAAACCCGTCTCGAGCAGCAATTGCCGCACTTGCATCCTTCGATTCAACTACCCGAGCAGGATGCCCAGGGTACCCTGGCGCGCTTCGTCGGCGCCTATATCAACGAAGTGCCGGAACTGCTCGAGGCCGCACACAGCGTGGCCCGCGAGGCCGGCATCGAGTCGCAGATCAAACCGGTGCTGAAAATCGCCGAAGCCTACTTCCTGCAGCCACCCAGCGTGATGGCCGGGCATGTCGGCCTCGACTGCCTGCTGGACGAGGCCTACCTGGCGCATCGTCTGGTGGAGGAGGTCAACGACCTGTATATCCGCCATTTCCAGCAGCCGCTGATTCCGGTGGATACCACGGTGGCCAACGTGATCGCCCATCAACTGATTGGCGAGACGTTTGCCAATCAGCTGGACGAGGTGGTGCACCACTCGGTGGATGAAATGCTCAACGATGAGAGCTTTGCCGTGGAATCGGTGGAGCGCTATCGCGACAAGCTGTCGAGCCCTGAGACCGGCGAGGCCTGGAAGCGCTGGCCATGCCTGTCGCGCCAGCTGGGCGTGGAGCTGGGCCAGTCGGCCTGAGTTGAAGCCATCGCGGGGGAGGGACAGGACCCCCAAGAAAAAGAAAAGGAGAAGGAAGGTGCTCCCTC
>NZ_JBMOWQ010000114.1:0-24979 GCF_049310485.1 Pseudomonas sp. GZD-209 | reverse complement strand
TGGGGTGTGTGAGTGGAGATGGTCGGGGGGTAAGCTTCCCCCCGCGAGGGGGGGGGGGGGGGGCCCCCCCCCCCCCCCCCGATGCTGTTAAGCCCCAACCCCCGCCGTAGTCCGCAACCGTCCCTCAACCCGCCGCTTCAACCGCCGCTGCTCCAGCACCAGCCGCGTCCCCTTGGCCGCGCTGCTGCGCCCCCAATCCTCCAGCAGTTCCAGGCAGGAATGGTCGATGTAGCTCAGGTTGCCCAACGGCACATGCAGCGTAGTCCCTTCCGGCACCGTGCCCAGCACCTGGGTCAACGCCGGCACCTTGAGAAAGGTCGCCGCCCCGCTCAGGCGCAGCTCCATGTGCCCCGGTTTGGCCAGTGCCACCAGGTTGATCTTCAGCCGCGCCGCCTTCAGCGCCAGCTTCAGCAGGGTGAGGGCAAAGCCCAGCAGCACACCGGTGAGCAGGTCGGTGAAAACGATCGCCAGTGCCGTCGCGGCATACGTGAACATCGGCATCCGCCCATAACGACTCAACCCTCGGAACGCCTTGAAATCCACCAGCTTCACGCCGGTGTACACCAGCACGCCCGCCAGGCTGGCCACCGGGATCTGCTGCAGCACGCTGCTCAGGGCGACGACAAATGCCAGCAACCACACCCCATGCAGGATCGCCGAAGCGCGGGTTTGCGCGCCGGCCTGCACGTTGGCCGAACTGCGCACGATCACCCCGGTCATCGGCAGCGCACCGAGCACACCGCAGAGCATGTTGCCGACCCCTTGCGCCGACAGTTCACGGTCGAAGTCCGAGCGCTGGCCACTGTGCATGCGGTCCACCGCTGCTGCCGACAACAGCGTTTCGGCACTGGCGATGAAGGCCAGGGCGAAGGCCGCCACCAGCAGGGTAGGGTCGGCCAACTTGAGCAGGTCGTCCGGGCGCAGCCAGTCGATGGCTTCGGACAGGTCCGCCGGCACCTGCACCCGGTTGACCGGCAGCGCCAGCCACAGGCTGATGGCGGTCATCGCCGCCACCCCCAGCAATGCGCCGGGAATGAAGCGCAGGCGTTGCGGGCGCAAGCGGTCCCAGCCCCACATGACGGCGATGGTGCCCAGGCCCAGCGCGCCGGCCTGCCAGCCATTGCCTGCGCTTTCCAGCGGCAGCGCCGCAGCCAGCGTGGCCGGGAAGCCCAGCAGGTTATCCACACCCGACGGCTGTGGCGGGGCGTCGAACATCACATGCACCTGGGACAGCACAATCAGCACGCCGATACCGGCGAGCATGCCGTACACCACCGCCGGCGCCGTGACGCGGAACCAGCAGCCCAGGCGCAAACGCCCGGCCAGCAGCTGCAGCAGGCCCGCCAGCAGCAGGATCGGCCCAAGCATGGCCACGCCGTGCTGGCGCACCAGCTCGAACACCAGCACCGCCAGGCCGGCGGCGGGCCCGCTGACCTGCAGCGGTGAGCCGGCGATGAAGCCAACCACGATGCCGCCGATGATCCCGGTGATCAGGCCCTTGGACGGCGGCAAGCCAGAGGCGATGGCAATGCCCATACACAGCGGCAGGGCCACCAGGAACACCACCACCGAGGCCAGCAACTCACGCGGCAATGCCGCTTTGATCTGTGTCTTGTTCACCATGACGCTCCTTTATCGATTCACGGCCATTCCTCTGGCCGCGAGCACTGGGAACCCCGAATCGCGCGCAGGCGCGGGCCGCCAGCGGGTTTGCCGGCAAGGCGTTCGGGGGAATTCAAGGCAGGCGAAGGCCGCGCCGCACCCGTGGGGTGCAGCCGGCAATCAAGGTTTGTTCAGCGTGGTCGGGTCGCTTAGTAGCGGCCTCTCGGAGTAGCAGAAGGGATCGAATCGCCCGCGGTCAGCGGCAGGAAGCGGTCGCTGGCAGCGTCGTAGGCTTCGATCTGGCTGGTTTCGATGTCGTAGATCCAGCCATGGATGTGCAACTGGCCGGCCGCCAGGCGCGAGGCGACCGAAGGGTGGGTACGCAGGTGATGCAGCTGGGCGATGACGTTTTCCTTGGTCAGCAGCTGCATGCTTTCGTGCTCGCTGCCGCAGGAGCAGTTGTCCTCGATCACGGTACGCGCCACTTCGGCGTGACGCAGCCAGGCGGAAACCGTCGGCATCTTGTCCAGCGAACGCGGGTTGAGCACCGCACGCATGGCACCGCAGTCAGAGTGGCCACAGATGATGATGTGGTGCACGCCCAGGGCCATGACCGCGTACTCGATGGCGCTCGAAACACCACCGTTCATCTGCCCATACGGCGGCACCACGTTGCCGACGTTACGGGTGACGAACAGGTCGCCAGGCGAACTCTGGGTGATCAACTCGGGGACGATGCGCGAGTCGGCACAGGTGATGAACATGGCGCGGGGTTTCTGCGCGGTGGCCAGCTTCTTGAACAGCTCTTGCTGCTCGGGGAAGACCTCGGTGTGGAACCGCAGGAAGCCGTCGACGATATGCTTGAGGGCGGCATCGGCGCTTTCAGCGGGTGCGGCCGGGACAACCTTGGATGGGTCCTTGACGGGCATGATTCATCCTCTTGACGGTTTGAAGGTAAGTTCCATGTTACCGGGGAAAGATTATGGCTATGCGGGGATTAGATGACGCGCACAGACAATAGATCACAGTCGGGGTGGACTGGGGGCCTACGCTAGCGGAGAAAACTTAACTGAAACTTAATTTGGACGGCTCTAGAACGGGCGTTCCAGAGGTTTTAGGCGGGATCTGGATAATAGCAAAAAAGCATCAGATGCCAATACCCTCTATTGATTTTGATGCCTAGCATTAGCGACGCTGGGGGTAGCTTTGCAGGGGGTGACGCCTACCTTGTGGGAGCGGCTTCAGCCGCGAATCAGGCGACGCGGTGGTAGCCCCGGCCTTGCCGGGGGTTCGCGGCTAAAGCCGCTCCCACAGATGTATTCAGAACAATGCCATCTGCCCGCCTGGAGGGCAGAAAGCGCTGCAATCCAACGCCAGCTCCTCCCGCCCCTCGAACCCCAGGTGCCTGGCCGCCTTGCGAAACCGTTGCTCCAGCAGTTCGGCGAACACCCCTTCACCACGCATTCGTGCGCCAAACCGGCTGTCGTACAGCGCGCCACCCCGGCTCTGGCGGATCAGGCTCAGCACATGGTCGGCGCGTTGCGGGTAGTGATCGCGCAGCCACTGCTCGAACAGCGGCGCCACCTCCAGCGGCAGGCGCAGCATCATGTACGCCGCACTCTGCGCGCCGGCTTCTTTTGCCGCCTCCAGCAGGCGCTCCAGCTCACTGTCGTTGATCATCGGGATCATCGGCGAACACAGCACGCCCACCGGCACTCCAGCCTCGCGCAACACCCGAATCGCGCGCAAACGCGCTTTCGGCGCGGCGGCACGGGGCTCCAGCGTGCGCTTGAGCTCATCGTCGAGAGTGGTGAGGCTGATCATCACGCGTGCCAGGCGCTGGCTGGCCAGTTCGCTTAACAGGTCGAGGTCACGCAGCACCAGCGAGCCTTTGGTGACGATGGTCACCGGGTGCCGGTAGCGCAGCAGCACCTCCAGCAGCCGGCGTGTGAGTTGCTGCTCGCGTTCGATGGGCTGGTAGGGGTCGGTGTTGGAGCCCAGGTTGATCGGCGCGCAGACGTAGCCCGGTTTGCTCAGTTGCTGTTCGAGCACCTCGGCGGCGTTGGTCTTGGCGATCAGCTTGGTTTCGAAGTCCAGGCCGGGGGAGAGGTCCCAGTAGGCGTGGCTGGGGCGGGCGTAGCAGTAGATGCAACCGTGCTCGCAGCCGCGGTAGGGGTTGATGGAGCGGTCGAAGGGCAGGTCGGGGGAGGTGTTGCGGGCGATGATGGTCTTGGCCAGCTCGATCCGCACCTCAGTGCCCTGGGTGAGCGGGACTTCCTGGTACCAGCCGTCGTCCTCGGCCACCGAATGGTTGGGGGCGAAGCGGTTGTGGGGGTTGGCGGTGGTGCCACGGCCACGGAGGGGGGCTGGCTTCATGATGAAAACCCGGATTACTGTATGCGCATACAGTAATCCGGGTTTGTCATGAAGGCCAGTGCCGGTCATCGCGGGGCAAGTCGCATCGGCGCACCGCCGCTCCCACGCTGTGATCTGTCCCCAAGAGTTGGTTTGGTGTCCAACTGCTTTGGGGGCAGCCCACGGATCAGGACGTGGGAGCGGGCTTGCCCCGCGATTTGCCTTTAGTCCTGCGGCTTCTTCAGCTTCGGATTTGGGAAGAACTGCACCGTCTGCACCTGTACTTTTACCGGCGCTGCCTTCGGCGCCAGCTGGTTGACCCGGGTGCCCAGTTCCTTGGGCACCGACAGCCCCTGCTCATTCAAGGTATCGGTGAACCCGCAGGCCATGCACTCGCGGTGCGGCACGTCGTCTTCGCTCCACATCATCAGCTTGTCCATCTCGCTGCATGCCGGGCACACGGCCCCGGCGATGAAGCGTCGCTTGGTCTTGCTCACGGCTACCTCACTCATGCCGCTGCGTCCTCGCTCAGGCCGCAGTGGCGCAGCAATGCATTGATGGAAGGTTCACGGCCACGGAAGTCGACGAACAGCACCATCGGCTCGCGGGAACCGCCCCGCGCCAGGATCGCCTCGCGGAACGCGCGGCCGGTCTCGGCATTGAGCACGCCTTCCTCTTCAAAGCGCGAGAAGGCGTCGGCCGACAGCACTTCGGCCCACTTGTAGCTGTAGTAGCCCGCCGCATAACCGCCGGCGAAAATGTGCGCGAAGCTGTTGGGGAAGCGGTTGTACGCTGGCGGGCGCATCACCGTGACTTCGTCGCGCACGCCCTCGAGCACCTGCAGCACGCTGCGACCGTCACCGTGGGTGGCGTGCAGTTCGAAGTCGAACAGCGAGAACTCCAGCTGGCGCACCATCATCATGCCGGACTGGAAGTTCTTCGCCGCCAGCATCTTGTCCAGCAGGTCCTGGGGCAGTGGCTCGCCGGTTTCGTAATGGCCGGAGATCAGCGCCAGGCCTTGCGGCTCCCAGCACCAGTTCTCCATGAACTGGCTCGGCAGCTCCACCGCGTCCCAGGCCACGCCGTTGATGCCGGACACACCGGCATGCTCGATGCGGGTCAGCAGGTGGTGCAGGCCGTGGCCGAACTCGTGGAACAGCGTGGTGACTTCATCGTGGGTCAGCAGCGCAGGCTTGCCGGGCGCGGCCGGGGTGAAGTTGCACACCAGGTTGGCCACCGGGCTCTGCAGGCTGCCGGCCGCGGTGCGGCGACGGTCGCGGGCGCCGTCCATCCAGGCACCGCCGCGCTTGTTGGCGCGGGCGTAGAGGTCGAAGAAGAAGCGGCCGACGTGCTGGCCGTTTTCCTTGATCTCGAACAGGCGCACATCCGGGTGCCAGGCGTCGAAGCCTTTGAGCTCGGCGATTTCGATGCCGTACAGGCGCTGGACGATGGCGAACAGGCCGGTCAGCACCTTGTCGATCGGGAAGTAGGCGCGCAGGGCTTCCTGGGACACGCTGTAGCGCTGCTCGCGCAGCTTCTCGCCGAAGTAACCGGCATCCCAGCTGGCCAGTTCCGGGGTGCCTTGCTCGGCGGCGTAGGCCTTGAGCTGCGCCAGGTCCTGGGCAGCGAACGGCTTGGAACGCTTGGCCAGGTCACGCAGGAAGCCCAGCACCTGGTCGCTGGACTCGGCCATCTTGGTGGCCAGGCTCAGCTCGGCGAAGTTCGGGTAGCCCAGCAGCTTGGCCAGTTCCTGGCGCAGGTCGAGGATCTGCTCCATCACCGGGCCGTTGTCGAACTGGCCGGCATTCGGGCCCTGGTCGGAGGCGCGGGTGCAGTAGGCGGCGTACAGCTCTTCGCGCAGGGCGCGGTCGCTGGCGTAGGTCATCACCGCGTAGTAGCTGGGGAATTCGAGGGTGATCAGCCAGCCATCGAGGCCTTTCGCCTGGGCGGCGGCAGCCATCTGCGCCTTGGCCGAGTCGGTCAGGCCGGCCAGCGCGGCTTCGTCGGTGACGTGCTTGGTCCAGGCCTGGGTGGCATCGAGCAGCTGGTTGGAGAAGCGGCTGCCCAGCTCGCTGAGCGTGCTCTGCACTTCGGCGTAGCGCTGCTGCTGGTCGGCCGGCAGGTCGATGCCCGACAGGCGGAAATCGCGCAGGGCGTGCTCGATGATGGTCTTCTGCGCCACATCGAAGCTCGCAGCCTCAGGGCTGTTGGCCAGGGCTTGATAGGCGTCGAACAGGGCGCGGTTCTGGCCCAGTTCGGTGGAATAGGCGCTCAGGGCCGGCAGGCAGGACTCGTAGGCCTCGCGCAGCGCCTGGCTGTTGCACACCGCGTTGAGGTGGCTGACCGGGCTCCAGGCGGCGGCCAGGCGATCGTTCAGTTCGTCCATGGCCAGCACCAGGCCGGCCCAGCTCGGGTTGTTGCCCTGCTTCTCGAGGATGTCGGCGATGGCCTTGCGGTTGTCGGCAAGGATCTGCTCGATCGCCGGCAGCACATGCTCGGCGCGGATGGCCGAGAAGGGCGGCAGATCGTGGGACTGCAGCAGCGGGTTGTTCGCACTCACGGTTCGGGTACCTTGGCAGGAGAAACACGGGACCATCTTAATTACAATCGACGCCGACCGCAGCAGGCAGCCTGCCTATCGGCATTGCAGAGGAACACTATCATGGCCCTCCGGACCTTCCAGGAACACACGCCGAAAGTGGGAGCACGGGCCTTCGTCGACCGTTCGGCGGTGGTCATCGGCGACGTCGAGATCGGTGACGACAGCTCGATCTGGCCACTGACGGTGGTGCGCGGCGACATGCACCGCATCCGCATCGGCGCGCGCACCAGCGTGCAGGATGGCAGCGTGTTGCACATCACCCACGCCGGGCCCTTCAACCCGGATGGCTTCCCGTTGATCATCGGCGACGAGGTGACCATCGGTCACAAAGTCATGCTGCATGGCTGTACCCTGGGCAACCGCATCCTGGTGGGCATGGGCAGCACCATCATGGATGGCGCCATCGTCGAGGACGAGGTGATCATCGGTGCCGGCAGCCTGGTGCCCCCGGGCAAACGCCTGGCCAGCGGGTACCTGTACATGGGCAGCCCAGTGAAACAGGTGCGGCTGCTGAGCGAACAGGAACACGCTTTCTTCGCCTACAGCGCCGGCAACTACGTCAAGCTCAAGGACCAGCACCTGGCCGAAGGCTACGACCAGTAAACCCAGTTTCTGCCCGTGGGAGCGGGCTTGCCCCGCGATTGCGTTGGCCCAGTCAGCAGAGGTTGGTATTGCTGCCGCCATCGCGGGGCAAGCCCGCTCCCACGAAACACCTTTTCAGGCACCGAGAAAACCATGCACCAGCAGAACATCCTCTTCGACCTCGACGGCACCCTGACCGACCCGCGCCTGGGCATCACCCGCTCGATCCAGTACGCCCTGGCCAAACTGGGCATCGACGAGCCGGACCTTACCCGCCTCGAACACTTCATTGGCCCGCCCCTGCTGCAGGCGTTCATGCAGTTCTACCACTTCGACGAAGCCAAGGCCTGGGACGCGGTGAACTTCTACCGCGAGCGCTTCAAGGTGACCGGGTTGTACGAAAATCGGGTGTTCGACGGCGTGCCGGAGCTGCTGCAGGCGCTCAACGGCCAAGGCCGTACGCTGTATATCGCCACCTCCAAGCCGTGGGAGTTTGCCCGCGAGATCGCCCGCCACTTCGCCTTCGACCAGCACTTCAAGGTGATCTACGGCAGCGAGCTGGATGGCACCCGGACCAACAAGGTCGAGCTGATCCGTCACCTGTTGGACGAGGAAGGGCTGGACCCGGCGCAGACCTTGATGATCGGTGACCGCAAGCACGACCTGATCGGCGCGCGCAGCAATGGCTTGCAGGCGGTGGCGGTGGGGTATGGCTTTGGTAGCCGCGAGGAACTGGAAGCCGAAGCGCCGGCGTTCCATTTCGAGACCTTGGCCGAGATGCACCAGGCGTTCGTGCGCTGATTCAAACCTCATCGCGGGGCAAGCCCACTCCCCCACACTGATCCCTGGACCGCCCCCCCCAAGCAGTTGGACACCAAGTCAACTCTTGGGAGCAGACCACAGCGTGGGAGCGGGCTTGCCCCGCGATGAGGCCAGCTTTGCCAACGCCAATTTGCGCTGCTCGATCGGCAATCGCCCCAATGCCTCAACTCGCTGATAGAAAACCAGCCAATCCCCACCAACTTCCTTGAAAAGCTGCGAAAACGCCGGCACCCACTGGTCATAAAGACCAAACGGCAACAACTTCGCATTGTTCATCGGCGCAAAGATCCAGGCATCGAAACGCCGATCCCCCGCCCATTCGCGATCCCGCACCTCACGGTACTCGCGCCGCAATCGCTCGAACTCCGCCTGCTTGGCCACTCGCTTGCCCGCTTCATCCAGCGGCCCGGCATAGATCGCCTGCAAGCGCTGGCGGCTGGCCAACACCAGGCGAATGAAGGCATCGCGTTGCCCGGCGCCACGCTCTTCAACCGCTGCCAGCCCACGCGCCGCGCGCCATTGCCGGGTGCCTTCCTGCTCGACGAAGGAGGCGAACGACTCGTTGAACTCGGTATCGTCCTGCACATAGAAGCGCTGGTGCGCCAGCTCATGGAAGATCACCGTGGCCAGGCGCTCGCCGCCCCAACCGACCATGCTGGAAAGGATCGGGTCGTCGAACCAGCCCAGCGTCGAATACGCCTCCACACCCCCGACATAGACATCCAGCCCTTGCTCGCGCATCAACGCCGCCGCACCGCGGGCCGCACCCTGCTGGTAATAGCCGCGATAGGCCACACAGCCGGCGATAGGGAAGCAATGGGTGACTGGCTGCAGCGACAGTTCGGGGGTGGCGAACACATTCCACACTACGTAGGGCCGGCCCAGCTCGGCATACACCCGGTAACTGCCGTTGTCCGGCAGTTTCAGCTGCTCACTGGCAAACACCCGGGCCTGTTGGGCGAACTGCAGGTGCTGGCGCAGCTCCGGGCGAGTGGCCGGGTCGTCGATCACCTGCGCCACGGGCTGGCGCGCCCGCAACAGCTGCCATTGCCCCTCGGCCAACTGGCCGTAGTAACCCAGGCTGGAACAACCGCTCAGCAGGACGCCGAGCGCTGCGGGAACCAAGCGGGTGAAAACGCGGTCCAGACCCCGACGGCTGCAGCGCGTGAAAAGAAAAAGTCCAAACATCGAGGCTGTCTATCTCGCTCGTCGGCCGAATGCGACCAAGACTATCTTGCCAAGGGGGAGCTTCGCCATGCGTACTCGGTTTGCCGTGGGCACACTCATGCTGCTATCCGGTTGTGCCACCTTGCCCGACCCGGACCCGAACCAGGCCTGGATCGACCTGGCCCCGCACGACAACACCTCGCTGCATGCCGTGCAGGTGGATGAACGCGCCTGGGCCGACAACCGCTATTTCGAGGTGCAGCCCGGCAATCACGAGCTGACCGTGCGCTACCAGTTCCCCGTGGCGCCGAGCAATATCGGCCCGGTCGACGAGCCGCTGTGGCGCGATTGCCAGCTCAACCTCACCTTCAAGGACTTCAATGCCGGCCAGCGCTACCAGATGCAGGCGGGCAGCATTGGTTTGCGCCCATGGGTCAAGCTCTACGACCAGCAGGGCAAACTGATCGGCCAAGGCGAACCGGCAGGCTGCCAGCGCACCTGAAGGCCGCGAACGGCGCTATGCTTATGGCCTGTGAATCGCGAGCGGGAGTTTCGCCATGCGCCAGCCCATGATGCTGTTCGCCATCAGCGCACTGGGGGCTTGCGCCAGCCCCTTGCCGCCAGTCGACCCAGGCAAGGCCTGGATCGACATGTACACCGTGACCCCCGGCCGTACCCTCATGGCCGACCGCCTGGACGGCAAGCGGCTCGAGGATGGCCGCTACTTCCAGGTGACGCCGGGCAAGCATGAGCTGGTGGTGCGCTTCGACTTCGAGGTGTATTCCGGCGGCTTCAGTACCGACCCGACCGAGCGCACCTGCTACCTCACCGTGCGCTACGACGACTTCAAGGCCGGCGAGCGTTACCGTCTGGAGGCGCGAGCGCCTGTGATGCAGCCGCAGGTGCTGCTGTACGACGCCAACCGCAAGGTGGTGGTGAATGAGCCGAGCAATGTCTTCTGCATTCCCTGAAGCTAACGCGGGGCTGCTTTGCAGCCCCAGCATCATCAGGGCTTACCGATCATTCTTCTGATAAATGATCTTCTTGGTCCCACCCTCACAGCTCCCCACGATCATGCTCTGATCATGGACTTCACTGTTCGGCACGATCTCCAGCGTGTACGAGGTGACCCCGCGCGCCTGGATCTTCGCCTCGATCTCGGCCTTGAGTTCCTCGCACGGCTTGACTGCGGCCAGTGCACCCGTGGCCATCAGGGAGGCCAGCACGGCAATTGCTACGCGGATCATGGAACCACTCCTAAAAGGGCAGGCGGGCTGCCGATGCTGGTTAGACTACCGCAAACCGCCGCCGTTGCGCCGGCCTAGGTCAGCAAGGTCGCATCCAGGCTAATCGTCGCGTTCAGTACTTTGGACACCGGACAACCGGCCTTGGCCTTGTTGGCGATCTCCTGGAACTGCGCCTCGCTGGCGCCCGGCACTTTCGCCTTGAGCGTCAGGTGCACCGCCGTGATGGCGAAGCCGTCGGCCTGCTTGTCCAAGCTCACTTCGGCAAAGGTGTCGATGCGCTCCGGGGTCAGGCCCGCCTCGCCCAGCATCATCGACAGGGCCATGGAGAAACACCCGGCATGGGCCGCGCCGATCAGCTCTTCAGGGTTGGTCCCCGGGATACCCTCGAAGCGGGTGTTGAAGCCGTAGGGGTTCTGCTTGAGCGCGCCGCTTTCGGTGGACAACAGGCCATGGCCATCTTTCAGGCCACCTTGCCAGATCGCCGATGCTGTCTTCTTCATGTTGCCTCCTGGTCACAGGGTTGGATGCTTATGGTTGTGAGGCCCCTGCCCACGCCAAGTTCAGATCAATCCACCGGCAGGCATTGAATCCTTCGAATGTGCCCATACAGAGTCTGCAAGGCCTTTGGCCAACCACTCTGCTGCGGAGGCTTTCGATGACGCACCTGCGAGACCTGAAGTATTCCACCCTCGACCTGGTGCCCGTGCGCGCCGACGGCGGCCCGGCGCAAGCGCTGCGCAACTCGCTGGACCTGGCGCAACACGCCGAACGCTTTGGTTATCACCGCTTCTGGGTGGCCGAGCACCACAACATGGATGGCATCGCCAGCTCGGCCACCGCCGTGCTGATCGGTTACCTGGCCGGCGGCACCTCTACCATTCGCGTCGGCTCTGGCGGGGTGATGTTGCCCAACCACGCACCGCTGGTGGTCGCCGAACAGTTCGGCACCCTCGCCAGCCTGTACCCGGGCCGCATCGACCTGGGCCTGGGCCGCGCCCCCGGCTCCGACCAGATGACCGCCCGCGCCTTACGCCGCGAGCGCTCCGGCAGCGCCGACGATTTCCCGGATGACGTCGAAGAGCTGTCGCGCTACCTCGGCCCACGCACCGACGACCAGAAGGTCATCGCCGTGCCCGGCCACGACACCGAGGTGCCGATGTGGCTGCTCGGTTCCAGCCTGTTCAGCGCCCAGCTGGCCGGCATGCGCGGCATGCCGTACGCCTTCGCCTCGCACTTCGCGCCGCGTTACATGCACGAGGCCATCCGTATCTACCGTGACCACTTCAAGCCTTCCACCACACTGGACAAGCCCTACGTGATGCTCGGGGTGCCGATGGTGGTGGCCGAAACCGACGAGAAGGCTGAATACCTGGCCACCTCGGTGTACCAGCGCATCCTGGCGTTGATCCGTGGCCAAAGCCTGATGCAGCGCCCGCCCGTCGAGAGCATGAACGGCCTGTGGCTGCCTCACGAGCGCGACGCGGTGAGCAGTTTCCTGGGCCTGGCGATGATCGGCAGCCCGCGGAAGGTGCGGGCCAAGGTGGAGGTACTGCTGGAGCAGACCGGGGCGGATGAGCTGATCTTTACCAGTGACCTGTATGAACATGCAGACCGGATCCGGTCCTATGAATTGATGGCGCAGGCCCTAAAGACCGAAGAAATTGCTTCGTGGGTAAACCCGCTCCCACAGGTATTCCACTGACTTTGGTAACAGTGGAGTAGCTGTGGGAGCGGGTTTACCCGCGAAAAACGCACGGCATCAGCCCCGCCGGTAGACAATCTCTTTGGCGCCACCCTCACAGGTACCCACCACCTTGCCCGCCGGGTCGCCTTTGTTGACGATCTCCAGCGAATAACCCTTCACGCCCTTGGCATCCAGCTTCGCGGCGATCTCAGCCTTGAGCTCTTCGCACGGCTTGCCCGCCGCCATCGCACCGCCGGCCAGCACCATCAGGCCTACTGCCACAATCAACTTCTTCATCTATCGCGTTCCTTGTACAGATCAAAGTCGAAAAGGGCGCAGCCTGTGCGCCCTGCAAACCTATTACCGCATCATGCCGGGCAAAGCCAGCCCGGCTGCCTGTCAGCTGTTGGCGATGCGGAAACCCACCTTCAGCGTCACCTGGAAGTGCGCGGCCTTGTTGTCGCGGATATGCCCGCGGGTATCGATCACCTCGAACCATTCCAGGTGCTTGATGCTCTTGCCGGCCTCGGCCAGGGCATTGTTGATCGCCTCTTCGATGCTGGTGGGCGAGGACCCGACCAGCTCGATCTTCTTGTAAGTGTGATGATCGCTCATGAGTGCGCTCCTTGGATGAAGTGTCAGTTCAGCCTAGCAGTGCCGGCCTGGTTTACCTGCGAGCCAATGGCGCAGATGAAAGTTCGATCGCACTTTCAGCCCGCCGCGCAGTCGCACCCTGTACACCTCATCCACCGCGAAGGAGAGTCACCATGGCCCATAACTCGCTGCGCAAAGCGTCGCTGGAAAGCATGGAAGCCGAGATCGAGAGCCTGCTCAAGACCTTGGAACACCTCAAGCACGACGCCTCGGAAGAATCGCAGAAAACCATGAAGGCGCTGCGCGGCAGTGCCGAAAGCGCCCTCAAGCACTCGCGCAGCTTGCTCAGCGATGCCTATGCAGATGTCAAAACCCGAACCCGCGAAACCGGTATCGCCACCCGCGACTACGCCCAGGAACACCCCTGGACCGCCGCCGGTGTGGCCGTTGGCGCCCTTGGCCTGCTGGCCGCCTACCTGCTGTGCCGCCGCAACTAACCCGCCTGCCGTTGCAGCTCCTGGCGCAGCCACTGCGCCAGTTGCTCGGCGCGACCGTCATCGGCGCGCCGTGGTACCCACAGGGCCAAGGCCGCACGGGTGGGTGAAAAGCCCCAGGGTGCTGCCAGCCGTCCGGCCTTCAGGTCGTCGGCTACCAGTGGCTGTGGCGCGATGGCCACGCCCAGCCCGGCTACCGCCGCTTCCAGCAGGTAGTACAGATGCTCGAAAGCCTGGCCGTAATTCAAGGCTTCAGGCGCCAGGCCCTGCTGCGCTGCCCAGGTCGGCCACGCCTGCGGTCGCGAGGTGGTGTGGAGCACTGTTTCTCGTTGCAAAGCCACGGCTGGCGCGGCTTTCAAACGATCGAAGCCTTCGAAGTGCGGGCTCAGCACCGGGCCGATTCGCTCCTCGGCGAGCACATGCACCTGCATGTCCGCCGGCCACGGCGGCTCGGCATACACCAGCAGCGCGTCCAACCCTGGGCGCCGCGGATCGAGGTCGCCTTCGCCCGCTGACAGGTGCAGGCGCAACTCCGGCAGGTCCGCTTTCAAACGCCCGAGACGCGGGATGAACCAGCGCGCCAGCAGGCTGCCGGAGCAGCCGAGCACGAACGGCGCTTCGTCTGCCGTGCGCGAAAGCTCGGCACACACGCCGCGCAAACGGTCGAACGCCTCGAAGCTGGCATCGCGCAGGCGCACACCGGCATCTGTGAGTTTGACGCCGCGCCCGTCCTTGACGAACAACGCCACCCCAAGGTGTTCTTCGAGCACCTTGATCTGCCGGCTGACCGCTCCATGGGTCACATGCAGCGCTTCGGCGGCCTGGCTGACACTGTTGAGCCGGGCGGTGGCCTCGAAGGCCCGCAAGGCGTTGAGCGGGGGAAGATCCTGGGCCATATGACTTGTGAGATTTCCTGACAGGTTTGCGCAATCTTATCGGTTTTCAGGGCGGCGTGTGCTGGTTAGAGTAGGCCTCATCGACCAGCGTCAGCCGCATCGCGGGGCAAGCCCGCTCCCACGCTGGCGCAGTCACTCTGTCAAATTCGTTTATGGAGCGCCCCATGTCCCAGTCCCAATACCGCCCCGGCCCCGACGCCAACGGCCTGTTCGGCTCGTTCGGCGGCCGCTACGTGGCCGAAACCCTGATGCCGCTGGTGCTGGACCTTGCCCGCGAATACGAAGCCGCCAAGGCCGACCCCAAGTTCCTCGAGGACCTGGCCTACTTCCAGCGCGACTACATTGGCCGCCCCAACCCGCTGTACTTCGCCGAACGCCTGACCGAACACTGCGGCGGCGCGAAGATCTTCTTCAAGCGTGAAGAGCTCAACCACACCGGCGCGCACAAGGTGAACAACTGCATCGGCCAGGTGCTGCTGGCCAAGCGCATGGGCAAGAAACGCCTGATCGCCGAGACCGGCGCCGGCATGCACGGCGTGGCCACCGCCACCGTCGCCGCGCGTTTCGGCCTGCCCTGCGTGATCTACATGGGCGCCACCGACATCGAGCGCCAGCAGGCCAACGTGTTCCGCATGAAGCTGCTGGGCGCCGAGATCGTCCCGGTCACCGCCGGCACCGGCACCCTGAAGGACGCCATGAACGAGGCCCTGCGCGACTGGGTCACCAACGTCGACGACACCTTCTACCTGATCGGTACCGTGGCCGGCCCGCACCCGTACCCGGCGATGGTCCGCGACTTCCAGTCGATCATCGGCAAAGAAACCCGCGCCCAGCTGCAAGAAAAGGAAGGGCGCCTGCCCGACAGCCTGATCGCCTGCGTCGGCGGCGGCTCCAACGCCATGGGCCTGTTCCACGACTTCCTCGAAGATGAAAGCGTCAAGATCATCGGCGTCGAAGCCGGCGGCCACGGCGTGCACACCGACAAGCACGCGGCCAGCCTCAACGGCGGCGTACCGGGCGTGCTGCACGGCAACCGCACCTACCTGCTGCAGGACGACGACGGCCAGATCACCGACGCCCACTCGATTTCCGCGGGCCTGGACTACCCCGGCATCGGCCCGGAGCACGCCTACCTGCACGAAGTGAAGCGTGTGGAATACGTCAGCATCACCGACGACGAAGCCCTCGACGCCTTCCACATCAGTTGCCGCCTCGAAGGCATCATCCCGGCGCTGGAAAGCTCCCACGCCCTGGCCGAGGCGATCAAGCGCGCGCCGACCCTGCCCAAGGACCACCTGATGGTGATCTGCCTGTCCGGTCGTGGCGACAAGGATATGCAAACCGTGATGAACCACATGGCCGCCCAGGAGAAACAGGCATGAGCCGTCTCGAACAACGCTTCGCCGATCTGAAGGCCGAAGGCCGCGCCGCCCTGGTCACCTTCGTCACCGCTGGCGACCCAGGCTATGACGCCTCGCTGAAGATCCTCAAAGGCCTGCCGGCCGCCGGCGCCGACGTGATCGAGCTGGGCATGCCGTTCACCGACCCGATGGCCGACGGCGTGGCCATCCAGCTTGCCACCCTGCGCGCATTGGAAGCCGGCCAGACCCTGGCCAAGACCCTGCAGATGGTGCGTGAATTCCGTGTGGACAACCAGGCCACGCCGATCGTGCTGATGGGTTACTACAACCCGATCCACCGGTTCGGTGTGGACAAGTTCGTCGCCGAGGCGAAAGCGGCGGGTGTCGATGGCCTGATCATCGTCGACCTGCCGCCAGAGCACGACGCCGAGCTGGCCACCCCAGCCCAGGCTGCAGGCATCGACTTCATCCGCCTGACCACCCCGACCACCGACGACGCGCGCCTGCCCCGCGTGCTGGAGCGCAGCTCCGGGTTCGTCTACTACGTGTCGGTGGCTGGGGTAACCGGTGCGGGCTCGGCGACCACCGAGCATGTGACCGAGGCGGTGGCCCGGCTGCGCCGGCATACCGACCTGCCGATCAGCGTTGGCTTTGGTATCCGCACGCCGGAGCAGGCAGCGGCCATCGCGCGTCTGGCCGACGGTGTGGTGGTAGGGTCGGCGCTGGTCGACAAGATCGCCCAGGCCAAGAGCGACGACCAGGCTGTTAACGACGTGCTGAGCCTGTGCTCGGCGCTGGCTGAAGGGGTACGCGCGGCACGCGCCTGATTCGCGGCGTAGGTGCATTTGTGGGAGCGGGCTTGCCCCGCGATGACGATGGTGGACTCACCGCCGCTATCGCGGGGCAAGTCGGAACGCCGAACCGCCGCTCCCACGTTGCATCAAGCACCAAAGATCGACAGATCCAACGGCCTGATCGCCCCCATCCAGATCGCATGATCGCGGTGATCCGCCAGCTCATCCCCGGTTTCCGGGTGCAGGAACACCACCAGCCCCTTGCGATACAGCGCCAGCCACGGCAGCACCACGCCAACCACCTCCGGCCCGAACGCCAGCTGGCAGCTCCAGTCCGGGTGCGGCCCGACCGGTTTCTGGTGCATGCGCCCCATGGTCACCGGAAACAGCCGCGTCGCCTCTTCGCACAGCTCGCGGGCCTGCTCCATGGTCGATGCGTCGTAGTACACGTGGGCGTGGTAGCCCTTGATCCTTTGCACGATGTCTCCTAATTGCACCGGGTTCGCCTTAGCATCAGCGCTACAGGCTCCATGGGCAAGCCCTCGTGGGAGCGGGCTTGCCCCGCGATTACGACATCACACGCCACGCTCCTGCTCCAACCAATCCACAAACCGCTCGATCAACGCCCCACGCCGCTTACGCGGCGGCAGCACCGCGTAATACCCCCGCTTCGAGCGCAAACTCCCTTCCAACGGCCGGCACAACAACCCCTGCTCGACTAACCCATCAACCAGGTGCGCCCACCCAATCGCCACCCCTTGCCCGGCAATCGCCGCCTGAATCAGCAGCGTGTAATTGTCGAACCGCAACTGCCCGGCCGGTGGCGGGCTGTCCACGCCAAACCCGCGAAACACCCCCGCCCAGTCGAACCAGCGACTGGCCTGCTCACCCCGCAAATGGAGCAGGGGCAATCGTTGCAAAGCCTCGGCTGACAAGGGTTTGCCATGAATCAGCCGAGGGCTGCACACCGGGAAAACTTCCTCATCGAACAGCCAGCGGCTCTCGCCCTGATGGAAGCGCCCATCGCCGAACAGCACCGCCACATCGATGTCCGGGCGCAACATCGCCTGGCTGCGCTCGCCGGTCACCAGGCTCACGTCCACCTGTGGATAAGCCTCATGAAAACGCTGCAAGCGCGGCATCAGCCAGAACGCCGCAAAGGCGAAGTCGGTAGCCACCTGCAGCACCTCGCGCTGGCCGCGCCCACTGGCTTGGGCAACGCCATCGTCCATCGCCTGCAAGCCCTGGTGCACCTGCTCGAACAACAGCAAGCCAGCCTCGGTCAGCTCGATGCCCCGGTAGATCCGGTCGAACAACCGCGTGCCCAGCTGCGCCTCCAGGCGCTTCATCTGCTGGCTTACCGCCGGCTGGGTGGTGCCCAGTTCCACGGCGGCAGTGGTGAAGCTGCGCAGGCGGGCGGCGGCCTCGAACACGCGCAGGGTGTCGAGGGGCAGGTCGGCAAGGTGCTCAAACATAAGCTTGGCTAATCCCAGTCATTGCCCGGCATGGGCTTTACCCCTGTTATCCACAGCCGCATGCTGGATTGCAAGTGGTACCCATAACCCTCGACGATGGAAGGCCCCCATGAAGCGACCCAACATCCTGTTCATCATGGCCGATCAGATGGCCGCCCCCTTGCTGCCGATCTACAACCCGTCGCCGATCAAGATGCCCAACCTGGCCCGCCTCGCCGAGCAGGCCGTGGTGTTCGACAGTGCCTACTGCAACAGCCCGCTGTGCGCGCCGTCGCGCTTCACCCTGGTCAGCGGCCAGTTGCCCAGCCGCATCGGCGCCTATGACAACGCCGCCGACTTCCCCGCCGACGTGCCCACCTACGCCCACTACCTGCGCCGCCTCGGCTACCGCACCGCGCTGTCGGGCAAGATGCACTTCTGTGGCCCGGACCAGTTGCACGGCTACGAAACGCGGCTGACCAGCGACATCTACCCGGCCGACTACGGCTGGGCGGTGAACTGGGACGCCCCCGACCAGCGCCCGAGCTGGTACCACAACATGTCCTCGGTGCTGCAGGCCGGGCCCTGCGTGCGCACCAACCAGCTGGATTTCGATGAAGAGGTGGTGTTCAAGGCGCGCCAATACCTCTACGACCATGTACGCGAGGATGACGGCCGGCCGTTCTGCCTGACCGTCTCCATGACCCACCCCCACGACCCGTACACCATCCCCAAGCGCTACTGGGACCTGTACCAGGATGTGGATATCCCGCTGCCGCAGGACGAAATTGCCCAGGCCGAGCAGGACCCGCACTCGCAACGCCTGCTCAAGGTCTACGACCTTTGGAACAAGCCGCTGCCCGTGGACAAGATCCGCGACGCCCGCCGCGCCTACTTCGGCGCCTGCAGCTACATCGACGACAACATCGGCAAGCTGCTGCAGACCCTCGAGGACTGTGGCCTGGCCGACGACACCCTGATCGTGTTTTCCGGCGACCACGGCGACATGCTTGGCGAGCGCGGGCTCTGGTACAAGATGCACTGGTTCGAGATGTCGGCGCGGGTGCCGCTGTTGATCCATGCGCCCAAGCGCTTCGGGGCGGCCCGCGTCAGCGCCAGCGTCTCCACCTGCGACCTGTTGCCAACCCTGGTGGAACTGGCCGGCGGCGCTGTGGATAACCACCTGCACCTGGACGGCCGCTCGCTGCTCGGCCATCTGCAAGGGCAGGGCGGGCATGACGAGGTGATCGGCGAATACATGGCCGAAGGCACGGTCGGCCCGCTGATGATGATCCGCCGTGGCGCCTACAAGTTCGTGTACAGCGAGGACGACCCCTGTTTACTCTATGACCTGAGCCGCGACCCGCACGAGCGGGAGAACCTCACCGGCAGCCCGGACCACCAGGCGCTGCTGCAGGCATTTGTCGATGAAGCCAGGCAACGCTGGGACATCCCCGCGCTGCGCCAGCAGGTGCTGGCCAGCCAGCGCCGCCGCCGCCTGGTGGCCGAGGCGCTGGCCATCGGCACGCTGAAGAGCTGGGACCACCAACCGCTGGTGGACGCCAGCCAACAGTACATGCGCAACCACATCGATCTCGACGACCTCGAGCGCAAGGCACGTTATCCACAGCCCGCACCCCTGGATTGAGAAGAGAGGCCGCCATGCAGAAGTTCTCCACCGCCGTGCTCGCCCTGGCCCTGAGCCTGGGCACGGCCCATGCCGCCGACAGCGACGCGCAATGCAGCACCGTGAAACTGGCCGACCCCGGCTGGAGCGATATCGCCAGCACCAACGCCCTGGCCCGGCTGCTGCTGGAAAGCCTGGGTTACCAGGTAAAGATCGACAGCCTGGCCGTGCCGATCATCTACGGCGGCCTCAAGGATGGCCGGGTGGATGCCTTCCTCGGCAACTGGATGCCGGCGCAGCAGGGCTTCCATGACAAGTTCATCGCCAATGGCGATGTGCAGCAACTGGCGAAGAATCTGCAAGGCACCGAGTTCACCCTGGCGGTGCCCGACTATGTATGGAACGCGGGCGTGAAGGACTTCGCCGACCTGCAAAAGCATGCCGAGCAGTTCGACAAGAAGCTCTACGGCATTGGTTCGGGCGCGCCGGCCAACCTGTCGCTGAAAGAGATCATCGACAAGAACGAGTTCGACCTGGGGCAGTGGAAACTGGTCGAGTCCAGCGAGCAGGCAATGCTGGCGCAGGTGGACCGGGCGGTGAAGAAGCAGCAGTTCATCACCTTCCTTGGCTGGACCCCGCACCCGATGAACGTGAAGCTGAAAATGCATTACCTCACGGGTGGGGAGAAATGGTTCGGCAGCAAGGGCGATGTCTACACCCTGACCCGCAAGGGATATCCACAAGCGTGCCCGAATGCGGCGAAGCTGCTGGGCAACCTGAAGTTCTCGCTGGACATGGAGAACAGCATCATGGCTGAGGTTTTGGATAAGAAGGTGAGCTTCGACGAGGCGGCCAGGGGTTGGGTGAGGGCGCATCCCGAGCTGTTGGAAGGGTGGTTGGCGGGCGTGACCACCAAAGCCGGTGCTGATGCCCGTAAAGCCGTAGAGGCGAAACTGTAACGTGGGAGCGGCGGTTCGCCGCTGCGACTTGCCCCGCGATGCGATGGTGGATTCACTGATGCCATCGCGGGGCAAGCCCGCTCCCACGCCCCCGCTCATCCAGGACCTTGGATAACTATGCCGCGCCTGACCCACCTGCTGCCCTTCCTCACCTGGCTGCCCCGTCAATCGGGCCGCAGCCTGCGCCAGGACCTGCTGGTGGGCCTGAGCGGCGCCATCCTCGCCCTGCCGCAGTCCATCGCCTATGCCCTGATCGCCGGCCTGCCCGCCGAATACGGCCTGTATGCAGCCATCGTCCCGGTGCTGATCGCCTGCCTGTGGGGCTCGTCCTGGCACCTGATCTGCGGCCCCACTGCCGCCATTTCCATCGTCCTCTACGCCAGTATCAGCCCGCTGGCCGTGGCTGGCAGCGCTGACTACGTAACCCTGGTGCTGTTGTTGACCTTCCTCGGCGGCCTCTTCCAATTGTTGCTGGGGCTTTTGCGCTTCGGTGCGCTGGTCAATTTCGTCTCTCATTCGGTGGTGCTCGGTTTTACCCTCGGCGCCGCCATCGTCATCGCGCTTGGGCAACTGCCGAACCTGCTGGGGATGGACCTGCCAAGCCAGGCCACGGCGCTCAGGACCGTGCAGGACCTGGCCGGGCACATGGGCGAAGTGGATGTGCCCTCGCTGGCTCTGGGCCTGGCCACGCTGGTGATCGGTATCGCTCTGAAGCTGTGGCGCCCGCGCTGGCCGAGCCTGTTGATAAGTCTGCTGCTGGTCAGCCTGGTGGCCTGGCTGCTTCCTGCTGTGTTCGGCCATGTGCCACAGGTGCCGGCCTTCACCGGCCAACTGCCGCCGCTGAGCCCACTGCCGCTGTTGGATGTAGAGCTGATGCTGCGCCTGCTGCCCAGCGCCGTGGCGGTCGGCATGCTCGGCTTGGTCACCAGCCTGTCCATCGCCCGTTCGTTGTCCGCACGCTCGGAACAGTTGATCGACGCCAACCAGGAAATCCGCGCCCAGGGGCTGTCGAATATCGTGGGTGCGTTCTTCTCCGGGTACCTGTCCTCCGGCTCGTTCACCCGTTCGGGGTTGAGTTATGACGCCGGCGCCCGCTCGCCGCTGGCCGGGGTGTTCTCGGCATTGTGGGTGGCGCTGTTCGCCGTGACCGGCGCCGGGCTGATCGCCCATCTGCCGATCCCGGCGATGGCGGGGAGCATCCTGCTGATCTGCTGGGGGCTGGTGGACCATCGCGGCATTCGCGCGCTGTTCCGGGTCAGCCGCTCGGAGTTCCTGGTGATGGCGCTGACGGCGGCCGCGACGCTGCTGCTGGAGCTGCAGACGGCGATCTATGCCGGGGTGCTGGCCTCGTTGTTCTTCTACCTCAAGCGCACGTCGCGGCCACGGGTGCAGCAGAGCCGGGAGGGGGAGGCGGACATCTTGCGGGTGGGCGGGTCGATCTTCTTCGGCGCGGCGCACTACCTGCAGGTGCGCCTGCAGCGCTGCCAGGGGCCGCATGTGGTGATCGATGCACGGCAGGTGAACTTCATCGATTATTCGGGTGTGGATATGTTGCACCGCGAGGCGCGGCGTTTACTGCGCAATGGCGGGAGCCTGACGTTGCAGCGGGCAAGGCCACAGGTAATCGATGAGTTACAGAAGCTGGAAGGAGCCCAAGGTTGTCCGATCAGGTTCGAGGATTAATCGCGGGGGAAGGACATCCCCCCACCAAACCCCGCTCCTTGTGTTGGAAGGGGAAGCCCGCTCCCACGCCAGCCTCTGATCATGGCGTGGGAGCGGGCTTGCCCCGCGATTGGATATCAAGCTCAGCCGCGAGTTAGCTGCCGGCGCAGTTCATCCAGCACCGGCCCGGTCTCCGGCCGAACCCCACGCCAGATAAAGAACGCCTCGGCCGCCTGCTCCGCCAACATCCCCAACCCGTCCAGCACCTTGGCCGCGCCCAGCTTGCTCGCCCACTGGCAGAACGGCGTCGGTTCCTTGCCATACATCATGTCGTAGCAGACGGTACGTCCCGCTTCGACCAGGCTGTCGGCAATCGGCGGCAGCTCGCCAGCCAGGCTTGCCGAGGTGGCGTTGATGATCACGTCCACCGGCTCCTGCAACCAGCTGAAACCACTGGCCACCACCGGCCCCAGCTCATCGAACTCACGGGCCAGTTGCTCGGCCTTCTCCACCGTGCGGTTGGCGATCACCAGCGACTGTGGCTTGTGCGCCAGGATCGGCTCCAGCACACCGCGCACCGCGCCACCGGCGCCGAGGATCAGGATGCGCTTGCCAGCCAGCTCGACCCCGGCGTTGACGGTGAGGTCGCGCACCAGCCCGGCGCCGTCGGTGTTGTCGCCTTGCAACCTACCGTCGGCCAGCTTGGTCAGGGTGTTCACCGCACCGGCACGCTGGGCGCGTGGGGTGAGGCTGTCGCACAGGCGGTAGGCCTCTTCCTTGAACGGCACGGTGACGTTGGCGCCGCTGCCTTGCTTGAAGAAGCCACGGGCGCAGTCGCTGAACTCGTCCAGCGGCGCCAGCAGGGTGGCGTACTCCAGGGCCTCGCCGGTCTGGTCGGCGAACAGGCGGTGGATCAACGGCGACTTGCTGTGGCCGATGGGGTTACCGAAAACGACGTACTGGTCCATTGCGGTTCCTCTTTTATCCACAGGCTTACTGGGCGAGCCAGTCGCGGTCTTGCAGGAAGTACTCGGTCAGGCGCGCTTCTTCACTGCCAGGTTCGGCTTTCCAGTCGTAGCCCCAGCGCACTTGCGGCGGCAGCGACATCAGGATCGACTCGGTACGGCCACCGGACTGCAGGCCGAACAGGGTGCCACGGTCGTAGACCAGGTTGAACTCGACGTAGCGGCCACGGCGGTATTCCTGGAATTCGCGCTGCGCGGGGGTGTACGGCGTGCCCTTGCGGCGCTGGACGATCGGCAGGTAGGCCTGCACATAGGCGTCACCGATGGCGCGGATGAAGGCGAAGCAGGTGTCGAAGTCCCACTCGTTCAGGTCATCGAAGAACAGGCCGCCAATGCCGCGTGGCTCGCCACGGTGCTTGAGGTGGAAGTAGCGGTCGCACCAGGCCTTGTAGCGCGGGTACACGTCGGCGCCGAACGGTGCGCAGGCCTGCTCGGCCACACGGTGCCAGTGCACGCAGTCTTCTTCATTGCCGTAGTACGGGGTCAGGTCGAAGCCGCCGCCGAACCACCACACGGCCTCTTCGCCTTCTTTTTCGGCGATGAAGAACCGCACGTTGGCGTGGGAAGTCGGCACATGCGGGTTGTGCGGGTGGATCACCAGCGACACGCCCAGCGCCTCGAAACCACGGCCCGCCAGCTCCGGGCGGTGGGCACTGGCCGACGGCGGCAGGCCGCTGCCGAACACGTGGGAGAAGTTGACGCCGCCTTTCTCGATCACCTTGCCGTCGCCGATCACCCGCGTGCGACCGCCGCCGCCGGCATCGCGCACCCAGGCATCCTCGACGAAGCGGGCGCCGCCGTCTTCGTTCTCGAGGGCAGTGCAGATGCGGTCTTGCAGGTCGAGCAGGTAGGCTTTCACGGCCTCGGTGCGGCTGGTCATCGGGTCACCTGGAAGGAGCGGGGAAAATTCGCCGCGTAGCATACCACCGGCAAACCCCGCGCCGCAGTTGACGGCGATCAAGCAAAGGCGTCCGATAGAAGGCCTTTGCGACCCTCAAGACAGGAGTGTGTGATGGCCAAGCGTATTCAGTTCAGCCAGCATGGCGGCCCGGAAGTGTTGCAGCTGATGGAATTCGACCCGGCGCCGCCCGGCCCGCAGCAGGTGCGCGTGCGCAACCATGCGATCGGCCTGAACTTCATTGACACCTATTTCCGTGGCGGGCTGTATGCGCCGCCGTCGCTGCCTTCCGGGCTGGGTACCGAAGCGGCGGGTGTGGTCGAGGCAGTGGGCGAGGGCGTCAGCCGGATCAGGGTCGACGACCGCGTGGCTTATGCCGGTGGGCCGCTGGGGGCCTACAGCGAGGTGCACACGCTGCCGGAGGCCAACCTGGTCAAGCTGCCGGAGGCGATCAGCTTCGAGCAGGCGGCGGCGGTGATGCTCAAGGGGCTGACCACGCAGTACCTGCTCAAGCAGACCTATGCCGTGCAGCCGGGTGATTTCGTGCTGTTCCATGCGGCTGCCGGTGGCGTGGGGTCGCTGGCTTGCCAATGGGCCAAAGCGTTGGGTGCCAAGCTGATCGGTACTGTCAGCTCTGCCGAGAAGGCCGAACGGGCCAAGGCACTCGGGGCCTGGGCGACCATCGACTACAGCCGTGAAGACGTGGCCCAGCGGGTGCTGGAACTGACCGACGGTCAGAAATGCCCGGTGGTGTACGACGGCGTGGGGGCGGATACCTGGTTGACTTCGCTGGATTGCCTGAAGCCGCGTGGGTTGATGGTGAGCTTCGGCAATGCCTCTGGCGCGGTGACCGGGGTGAACCTGGGGATCTTGTCGCAGAAGGGTTCGCTGTATGTCACCCGGCCGACGCTGGCGAGCTATGCCAACAACGCCGAGAACACCCAGGCCATGGCCGATGACCTGTTCGCGATGATCGCCAGCGGCAAGCTGGTGGTGGATATCCAGCAGCGGTATCCGTTGAGTGAGGCGGCCAAGGCGCAGAGCGAGTTGTCGGCGCGGCGGACTGTCGGTTCGACTGTTCTTCTGCCTTGAAGGCCCTATCGCGGGGCAAGCCCGCTCCCACGCTGGTCTGAGTCTTAGCGTGGGAGCGGGCT
>NZ_JBMOWQ010000113.1:0-2635 GCF_049310485.1 Pseudomonas sp. GZD-209 | reverse complement strand
CCCCCCGATAGGGCCGGAACAGGTATCCTGCGTCTCCCGACCCTCCGCGAGCCGCCCCATGCCCAACACCATCCACATCGCCGCCGCCCTGTTGATCGACCCGCAAGGCCGTACGCTGCTGGTGCGCAAGCGCGGCACCCTGGCCTTCATGCAGCCGGGCGGCAAGATCGATGCGGGGGAGTCAGCGGCCCAGGCGCTGGCGCGTGAACTTCACGAAGAGCTGGGGCTGCGCATCGACCCGGCACAGGCCACGCACCTGGGCAGTTTCAGCGCCCCGGCCGCCAATGAGCCAGGCTTCGTGGTCAAGGCCGAGCTGTTCCGTGTCGACAGCGCCGAGGCCGTGACCCCGGCGGCGGAAATCGAAGAAGTGCTGTGGCTGGCCGCCAGCGACACGCCAGGCCTGAACCTGGCGCCGCTGACCCGCGACCTGATCCTGCCGCTGTGGCGCCAAGGCCTCAACGCACCGCGCTGACCCCGTCGAGGGTGGCGAACGAGGTGTCCTTGGCGGTCAGCAGGAAGTCGCGCATGTACGGCGCATCGAGCATGTCGGTGCGCACCGCCGCGTACAGCGTGGCGAACAGGCCTTTTTCACCCAGGCGCTTGCCCTTCACGTAACCGCGCGCGCTGTATTCGTGCAGCGCCCAGTGCGGCATGCCGCATACACCACGGCCGCTGGCCACCAGCTGCATCATCATGACCGTCAGCTCCGAGGTGCGCACCGCGGCCGGTTCCATGTCGGCCGGCTCGAGGAAGCGGGTGAAGATGTCCAGGCGGTCGCGCTCCACCGGGTAGGTGATCAGGGTCTGGTCGAGCAGGTCCTGGGGCACGATGTAGGGCTTGCTGGCCAGCGGGTGCTGGTTGGCCACGGCGAGCATGGCTTCGTAGGTGAACAGCGGCACATAGGTGATGCCGGCCAGGTCGAGCGGGTCGGAGGTCACCACCAGGTCGAGGTCGCCGCGGGCCAGGGCCGGCAAGGGGGCGAAGGCGAAGCCCGAGGCCAGGTCCAGCTCCACTTCCGGCCAGGCGTCGCGGAACTGGTCGATGGTCGGCATCAGCCATTGGAAGCAGCTATGGCACTCGATGGCCATGTGCAGGCGCCCGGCGGTGCCGCCGGCCAGCCGGGCAATATCGCGCTCGGCGCCACGCAGCAGCGGCAGGGTGGCGTCGGCCAGTTGCAGCAGGCGCAGGCCGGCGCTGGTGAAGCGGATCGGCTTGGTCTTGCGCACGAACAGCGGCAGGCCCAGGCGTTCCTCCAGCTCCTTGAACTGGTGCGACAGCGCCGATTGCGTCAGGTGCAGGCGCTCGGCGGCCTCCACCAGGCTGTCGGCCTCGCGCAGGGCATGAAGGGTTTTCAGGTGACGGATTTCCAGCACAAGGGCTCCGTGAACAATCTTTGAGGAAAACGGGATGGCGTTGAGTTTCCCTCATGTTGCCCTGGCCTGTCGACCGCCGCTTGGCAATGACCGCTCGGCAAGGTTCATGAAACTGTCACGGTTTTGTGGCAGCGCGAGCGAATGGATTTCATCAGACTCGCGCTCTACTGGGGATCTGCATTCTGGTGTTTTTTTCATGCGGGCTTTTTTACTTTTCTTCCTTCTGCTGATTAGCGCTTCGGCGAGCTTCGCCGACGACCGCTGCAACCCACAGGTGCCGGTGCAACGTGCCGAGCTGGGTGAACTGAGCCTGGTCTACCAGAGCGTCGGCGCGCCGCGGGATCCGGCGTTATTGCTGGTCATGGGCCTGGGTGGGCAGTTGATCCACTGGCCGGACGACGTGGTCGAGGCGCTGTGCCGCCAGGGCTTTCGGGTGATCCGCTACGACAACCGCGATGTCGGCCTGTCGCGCTGGAACCAGCTGCCGGGCTCGGCCAACCTCACCCTCGAAGTGCTGCGCTACAAACTGGGCCTGCCGGTATCGGCGCCCTACAGCCTGACCGACATGGCCGGTGACGGCCTGCACCTGATGGACGCGCTGCAGATCCGCCAGTTCCATGTGCTGGGGGTGAGCATGGGCGGGATGATCGCCCAGCACATTGCGGCCATGGCGCCGGAGCGGGTGCGCAGCCTGACGCTGGTGATGTCCAGCTCGGGCGCGGCCGGGTTGCCGGCACCGAATCCGGCGCTGGTGCAGCTGCTGGCGCGGCGCAATGCACCGAATCGGGCGGTGGCGATCGAGCAGCAGGCTGACCTGCTGGCGGCCTTGGGCAGCCCGCAGGTGAAGGATGATCGCGCGGTGTTGCTCCAGCAGGCGGCGCAGGCCTATGACCGGGCGTTCAACCCCGAGGGCGTGAAGCGCCAGATCATGGCGATTCTCGCCGAGCCGAGCCGGGTCGAGTTATTGAATCAACTGCGGGTGCCGACGCTGGTGGTGCATGGCACCGCCGATCCGTTGCTGCCGGTGATGCATGGGGTGCACCTGGCGGCGCATATCCAGGGCAGTGAGTTGCGCTTGATACCGGGGTTGGCGCATCGCTTCCAGGAGCCGTTCAAGCAGCCGCTGCTGGGGGCGGTGCTGCCTTACCTGCAGTCGCACCGGCAGGATGTGACGCATATCGCCGGGCTTTAGAACCTATCGCGGGGCAAGCCCGCTCCCACGCAGTGCATTGTCCACAGGGCCACTGCGTGGGAGCGGGCTC
>NZ_JBMOWQ010000112.1:0-55509 GCF_049310485.1 Pseudomonas sp. GZD-209 | reverse complement strand
ATCGCTTCCAGGAGCCGTTCAAGCAGCCGCTGCTGGGGGCGGTGCTGCCTTACCTGCAGTCGCACCGGCAGGATGTGACGCATATCGCCGGGCTTGCCCCGCGATAGGTCCTAGAGCCTTCAGTGCATCCTCACCCACACGCTCACCAGCACCGTCGCCGCCATCAGCCACGCCACCGTGGCCAGCGCCAGCGACGCCTCCAGGCGCATGCGGTCGACCAGCACATACAAGGTTGCCAGGTAAACGAAGTACGGAATGATCGACCACATCCCGAACAGGATGGTGGTCTTCAGATCGTCCACCGAGCGCCCCTTGCCAACGATGTAATGGGCGATCAGGGCGAAGGTGGGGAACAGCGGCACGAGCCCTGCGATGTAGTAGTTGCGGGTCTTCGACAGGATGGCCAGCAGCACCACCACGCCGGCGCCCAGGGCCGCTTTGAATACCAGGTCCACGTTGTCTTTCCAGGTTGAGGTTGCCGATCAGCCGAGGCCGTATTTCTTCACTTTGTCGAACAGCGTGGTCTTGGCCATGCCCAGCTCCTGGCTGGCCTGGCTGAGGTTGCCGCCGGTGCGTTGCAGGGCGTCGCTGAGCAGGTTGCGCTCGAACGCCTCGACCGCCTCGGAAAAGCCCAGGCCCTGGCTGGCGCCGCCGCTGGGGCCCTTCTTGAACGCCGGCAGGCCCAGGGCATGGCGTTCGGCGACGTTGCGCAGTTCGCGCACGTTGCCCGGCCAGTCGTGGGCCATCAGTTGCGACAGGGTCTGGCTGCCGAGCTCTGGCGCCTGACGGTCGAAGCGCAGCGCCGACTGCTGCAGGAAGTGCTCGAACAGCTGCAGGATGTCTTCGCGGCGCTCGCGCAGGGGCGGCAGCTCCAGGGTCACCACGTTGAGGCGGTAATACAGGTCGCTGCGGAACTGGCCGCTCTGGCCGAGGGCGTCGAGGTCGGACTTGGTGGCGGCGATCACCCGGCAGTCCACCGCAATGCTCTGGTTCGAGCCCAGGCGCTCCAGGGTGCGCTCCTGCAGTACGCGCAGCAGCTTGATCTGCAGGTTGATCGGCATGCTCTCCACTTCATCGAGGAACAGCGTGCCGCCATTGGCGTGCTCGATCTTGCCGATGCGCCGTTTGCCGGCGCCGGTGAAGGCGTTGGCCTCATGGCCGAAAATCTCGCTTTCGAACAGGTTCTCTGGCAGGCCGCCGCAGTTCAGCGCCACGAACGGCTGGCCCTGGCGCCGGCTGAAGTCGTGCAGGCAGCGGGCGACCAGCTCTTTGCCGGTGCCGGTCTCGCCTTCGATCAGCACGTTGGCCGAGGTGTCGGCAACGTTGGCGATCAGTTCGCGCAGGTGCTCCATGGCCGGCGAGCGGCCAATGATCCGGCCCTCCAGGCTGCTCTGTTCGACCAGTTGGCGGCGCAGGGCGACCACCTCACGGGACAGGCCGCGCTGCTCCAGCGCGCGGCGGACCACGTCGACCAGGCGCTCGGGCGAGAAGGGTTTTTCCATGAAGTCGTAGGCGCCGTTGCGCATGGCGCCGACCGCCATGTCGATATCGCCGTGGCCGGTGATCAGCACCACCGGCAGGCTGCGGTCGCGGGCCTTGAGGCGGTTGAGCAGCTCCAGGCCATCGATGCCTGGCAGGCGGATATCGCTGACGACGATGCCGGCGAAATCGTCGCCGATGCGTTCCAGTGCCTGCTCGGCGCTGCCGACGCCTTCGCAGGCGATGTCCTCGAGGGCCAGCGCCTGCTGGCAGCCGAGCAGCACATGGGGATCGTCTTCGACGATCAAAACCGTCAAGGGTGCTTGGTTCATAGGGACCCTTCGTTCATGGGAGCTCTGCGGATTCGGTGGGCGGCGTGGCCAGGGGCAAGGCGAGGACGAACGCAGTACCGCCGCCGGCGGGGTGTTCGACGCTCAGGGTGCCCTTGGCGGCGGTGGCCAGGCTGGCCGACAGGGTAAGGCCCAGGCCCAGGCCATGCTCGCCCGGTTTGGTGGTGAAGAACGGTTCGAACAGGTGCTTGCGCGCTTCCGGGTCGATGCCGTGGCCGTTGTCGCGTACCCACAGCCGGTACTTGTCGCCCTGGGCTTCGCCTTCCAGCCACAGCTGCGGCAGCGGTTGGGTGGCCATGGCGTCCAGGGCGTTGCCGATCAGGTTGACCAGGATCTGTTCCAGGCGGGTCTGGTCGATGGCCAGCTGCTGGTCGTCGAACTGGCGGTGCAACTGCAGATGGCAGGCACTGATGCGGTTGCCCAGCACCTGCAGGGTGGCCTCGACGGCCTTTTCCAGCGAGGCCTGGCCGCGGTCGTCGCCGCGCCGGGCGAACGAGCGCAGGCTGGCGGTGATGCGGCCCATGCGGTCGATCAGGTCGTTCATGGTGCGCAGGTTGGCGCTGGCGGTTTCCAGTGCGCCGCGTTCAAGGAAGCGCACGGTGTTGCCCGACAGCGTGCGCAGGGCCGCCAGGGGCTGGTTGAGCTCGTGGGCGATGCTGGTGGACATCTGGCCGATGGCCGCCAACTTGCCGGCCTGTACCAGCTCGTCCTGGGCCTGGCGCAGGGTCTGTTCGGCGTGGCGGCGTTCGCGGATCTGGCCTTTGAGGCGTTCGTTGCTGGCCCGCAGGTCGGCGGTGCGCTCGGTGATCTTGCGCTCCAGGTGGCTGTTGGCCTCTTCCAGCGCCTCGCGAGCAGCCAGGCGGGTGGCGATCACCTTGCGTCGTTCGTTCCAGGCGATGGCCAGGATCGCCAGCAGGGCGAACGCCACGCCGACCAGGATGCCCTGCACCATGGATTCGCGGCGCAGGTCCTGCAGCGGGGTGAGCAGGGTGAAGTGCCAGGGGGTGTCGACCAGGCGCCGGGTCTGGGCCAGGTAGGCCACTTCGTGGGGCTTGCCGTGGGCGGTTTCGCTGTTGGCCGGGAAGGTCAGTTTCTCCACGCCATCGGCCAGGGTTTCACGGGCCAGCGGTTGCAGCTCGTTGAGCGGCCACCAGTAGTACTGCAGGCTGCGCGCCAGGCGCTCTTTGATCTGCGGGTTCAGCGGGCGGACCGACTTGAGGCGCCGGGCCGGGTCGCTGGAGAGGATGATGATGCCGTTCTCGTCGCTGACGAAGGCTTCCAGGCGGGCGCGTTGCCAGCGCTCTTCAAGGGTGTCCAGGCGGACCTTGATCACTGCCACGCCAATGATCTTGCCGTGTTCTTCCAGGCCATGGGCCAGGTAATAGCCGGCCTCGCCGGTGGTGCTGCCGATGCCGTAGAAACGCCCGGGTTCGCCGCGCACGGCGGTCTGGAAGTAGGCACGGAACGCCAGGTCTTCGCCGAGGAAGGAATCGGCGTCGCGCCAGTTGCTGGTGGCCTGCACCCGGCCGTTGGTGTCGAGGACGAAGATCGCCCGGCTGCGGCTGCGCCGGTTCAGGCCTTCGAGGTATTCGTTGACGGCCTGGCGATCACCGGCTTCGGGGTCGGTGAGCAGGCGCGAGACGCTGTCTTCAAGCTCCAGCAGGCTGGGCAGGTAGGTGTACTTGCTGATTTCGCTTTCGACCGTGCGCGCATGCAGTTCCAGCGCGCGCTCGCCGCTTTCGCTGAGGGTGCGGATGCCATTGCTCTCGCTGATCAGATAGCCAGCCATGCCCAGACCGACCATCAGCAGGATGACCAGGGGCGGAAGCAGCAATTGACGGATCAGGCGGGATTTCACGGCAGGCTGGGCAGGGCGAAGGAGCGAAGGGTCGCATTTCATCACAGTGGCCTTGTCACGACCAGCGTCCGCTGCCGGGCAGGCAGCGGACGTGGCTCACTCAGTGTTGCAGGATCTTGCTGAGGAAGTGCTGGGTACGCTCGTGGCGGCCTTGCGGGTTGCCGAAGAAGTCTTCCTTCTGGCAGTCCTCGATGATGTTGCCTTTGTCCATGAAGATCACCCGGTTGGCGACCTTGCGGGCGAAGCCCATCTCGTGGGTAACGCACATCATGGTCATGCCTTCGTGGGCCAGTTCGACCATGACGTCGAGCACTTCGTTGACCATTTCCGGGTCCAGCGCCGAGGTCGGTTCGTCGAACAGCATGACGATCGGGTCCATCGACAGGGCGCGGGCGATCGCCACGCGCTGCTGCTGGCCGCCGGACAGCTGGCCGGGGTGCTTCTTGGCGTGGGCACCCAGGCCGACGCGGTCGAGCAGGGCCAGGCCCTTCTTGGTGGCTTCCGCCTCGCTGCGGCCGAGTACCTTGCGCTGGGCGATGGTCAGGTTCTCGGTGATCGACAGGTGCGGGAACAGCTCGAAGTGCTGGAACACCATGCCGACCCGCGAACGCAGCTTGGGCAGGTTGGTCTTGGGGTCGGCGATGGAGGTGCCGTCGACCACGATGTCGCCTTTCTGGAACGGTTCCAGCGCGTTGACGCACTTGATCAGCGTGGACTTGCCCGAGCCCGACGGGCCGCAGACCACCACCACTTCACCTTTCTTGACCTCGGTGCTGCAGTCGGTCAGCACCTGGAAGTCGCCGTACCACTTGTTGACGTTCTTGATGGAAATCATACGGTGATCCTTTTTTGCAGGCGCTTGACCAGCCAGGAAGCGGAGAAGCTGATGAGGAAGTAGACGACACCGGCGAAGATCAGGAACTCATGGGAGCGCCCGATGATGTCGCCGTTGGAGCGCGCCGAGTTGAGGAAGTCGATCAGGCCCACGGTGTACACCAGCGAGGTGTCCTGGAACAGGATGATGCTCTGCTGCAGCAGCAGCGGGGTCATCTTGCGGAACGCCTGGGGCAGGATGATCAGGCGCATGCACTGGCCGTAGCTCATGCCCAGTGCCTGCGCGGCGCCCATCTGGCCCTTGGAGATCGACTGCACGCCGGCTCGCACGATTTCGCAGAAGTAGGCCGCCTCGAACATCATGAAGGCCACGACGCAGGAGGTGAACGCGCCCACCGGGGTGTCTTCGCCGGTGATCCAGCGCAGCACGAACGGCACCGCCAGGTAGAACCAGGTGATGACCAGCAGCAGCGGGATGGAGCGGAAGTAGTTGACGTAGGCGCCGGCGAAGTTCGACAGCAGCTTGTTCGACGACAGACGCATCAGGGCGAGGATCGTGCCCAGCGCGATACCGCCGACCACACCCATCACCATCAGTTGCAGGGTCAGCACCATGCCGTCCCACAGGGCAGGCAGGGCCGGGATGATTTCGCTGAAATCCATGTCCATTTACTTGCCCCCCACGGAGATCAGGCCAGGTACCGAGACTTTCTTCTCGACCATGCGCATGAGCAGCATCAGGCCCATGTTCAGGGTGAAGTAGATCAATGTGGCGAGGGTGAACGCTTCGAACAGGTTGGCGGAGAATTCGGCGGTCTGCTTGGTCTGTGCCAGCAGCTCCATCAGGCCGATCAGCGACGCTACCGAAGAGTTCTTGAACACGTTCAGGAATTCCGAGGTGAGCGGCGGAATGATGATCCGGTAGGCCTGGGGCAGCAGCACGTTCATGTAGATCTGCGACAGGCTGAAGCCCATTGCGCGACCTGCCGATTCCTGGCCACGCGGCAGCGCCTGGATACCGGTGCGCACCTGTTCGCAGACACGGGCGGCGGTGAACAGGCCGAGGCAGATGACCACGCTGATCAGTGCCGAGGTGGTCGGGTTGAGGTCCTGCTTGAACCACTCCTGCAGGCCTTCGGGCAGCAGGTCGGGTACCAGGAAGTACCAGATGAACAGCTGCACCAGCAGCGGCACGTTGCGGAACAGCTCGACGTAGGCGGTGGCAATCCCTGACACCAGGCGGTTAGGCACGGTGCGCATGACGCCGAGCAGCGAGCCCAGCAGCAGCGCGATGATCCAGGCGGAGATGGCGATGGCGATGGTCCAGCCCAGGCCGGTGATGTACCAGTCCAGATAGGTTTCGCTGCCCACGCCGGTGGACTTGAAGAACACGCCCCAGTCCCAGTTGTAATTCATCGGGATTTCCCCTCAGACGGTTGTTTCACGGGCACCTTGATACATCCGGGGGCGTTCGACGCCCTCGGATGTAAAGGTTAGACACTAAAAAGTGGCCTGTCGGATCGAAACGTGCGCGTTGCGCACCAGGCCACTAGTTGCCTGGGATCAGGACTTCTTCTCGTCCGCGGCCTTGTCGGTCGGCTCGGCGATCAGCTTCTTCAACTCGTCGCTCATCGGGAACTGAAGGTTCAGGCCTTTTGGCGGGATCGGCTGTTGGAACCACTTGTCGTAGCTCTTGTTGACTTCACCCGACTTGAAGTAGGCGACGATGGCCGCGTCGACCGCTTTCTTGAAGGCCGGGTCGTCCTTGCGCACCATGCAGCCGTAGATCTCGTATGACTGTGGGGTGCCGGTGATGACCCAGTCGGACGGCTTCTTGGCCTTGGCCATTTCACCGGCGAGCAGGGCGTCGTCCATCATGAAGGCCACGGCGCGGCCGCTTTCGAGCATGTTGAAGGCTTCGCCGTGGTCTTTGGCCGAGATCACGTTCATCTTCATCTGCTTGTCGGCGTTCATCGCCTTGAGGATGCGCTCGGAAGTGGTACCGGCGGTGGTCACCACGTTCTTGCCGGCCAGGTCGGCGAAGTCTTTGTAGGAAGGCTGACCGTCTTTGACCTTGGTCAGCAGGCGGGTGCCGACTTCGAAGATGCCCACCGAGAAACCAACCTGCTGCTGGCGCTCGACGTTGTTGGTGGTGGAGCCGCACTCAAGGTCGACGGTGCCGTTCTGCACCAGCGGGATGCGGGTTTGCGAGGTGACGAGGTTGTACTTGACCTTGATGTCGGTGCCCAGTTGCTTCTTCAGGGCGTCGACCACAGCGATCTGGATGTCGTGGGAGAAGCCCACGGGTTCCGGCTTGCCGGCGAGGTAGGAGAACGGGATGGAGGAGTCGCGGTGGCCCAGGGTGATGGTGCCCGAGTCCTTGATCTTCTTCAGGGTGCCGGTCAGCTCTTCGGCCATGACGGGCGATGCGATGACTGCAGCCGCGATAGCGGCGCCCAGCAATTGACGAACGATGCGCATCAAATTTTCCTCGACGTGTTTGTTTTTTTTATGGAGCCGTTGGCGGACTCTTTCGTTCAACGAATACCGCAATGAAGCGGGTGCATTCGGCTACCAAGTGTAGAGCATGAGTCGTGCCAAGCTCTGGCATAGATCATAACGGCGCGAAAACACTGGGGATTAATGTTTTCTTACGGTTTGTGTTGCAGATATTTCGTCCGGAATACCGAATAGGTTGCTTTCGTGCGTTCGGTAACCCGAATGGGTGTGCGGTAGTGGAGTAACGCAACCGGCTGGCCGGTTACGGGTCTGCTTGTGGCTTTTGCCCGAGGAGTCCCCTGATGCCGCACATCACCGAATCGATTGACGGGCTGATCGCCCGGGAGTTGCCGCCGTGGTTACGGGGCCCGCAAGTCGAGCACCTGCGGGCCTTGCATGCGGCGCTTCGGGCCCAGCAGGAGTGTGCCGAGCGCATGCGCACCCTGCTCGAGGGCGTGCCGGCACTGGACGCTTTCGCTGCACCGCTGCTCGAACAGGCGCTGCAGCAGGCGGGGCTCGGCGCGGTCGATGTGGGTAACGCGTGGGTGGTGATGGCCCAGGATGTCGAACTGCCAAGCGCCGCACCCAACTTGCCCAAGCCACGGCATACCTTCCATTCGCGCCAGTCGCTGTTGGCCTCGGCCCTGCACAACTATCGCGAAGAAGAGGCGCAGCGTTCGATTTTCCGTCGTGCACGCCTGGTGGATGCCCAAGGTGTCGGTCTTGGGTTTACCTTCGAGCGTTTCGTCCGGCTGTGCCGCGCGCTCGACCTGGGCGGCCGCTACCAGCGTCTGCTCAAGCAACAGCTGCAGCCAGAAGGGGAAGCCGGACGCGTTGTCGAGCGTCTGTTCGAAGAGCAGCAACGCCTGCAACTGGAGGTCGAGGCGCTGACGGCGCTGCTCAAGGGGGGGCTGGACGAACGCGGCTACCTGCACCTGGTGCCGTTCCTGACCACCTCGCCGGTTGTTGCGCCGCTGCCTGAGCCGGTGGCGGCGCGGCAACTGTGGCTGCTGGGCAAACCTGTACAGGGCGTGGTGACTCTGGAAGTGCGCCAGCTCGGTGGCGCGACGGTCGAGGCTGTGATCGCGTGCATACCGGGTGATCCGCACGGTGCGGTGTCGCGCCATGGCTCGTGGAATGCCTTGTACCAGGTACTGGCGCAAAGGCTTGCCGAGCCTGGTTATCGACGCTTCTTCGGGCGCTTCCTGGGGGAGCGCGACCGGGCAGCCTTCATGGCCAGCCTGGCGCGGCTCAGGGCTGCGCAGCCGAACGCCACCGTTGAACTGGACGGGCGCAATTTCGTGATCGCGCCGCCGTTGCTTGTGCATCTTCGCGATGCGCGGCTGAGCAAGATTCTCGACGATGCCCGGGTGTTGGCAGTACCGACCGATGACGAGGACGCGGCGTCCCGACGTGAGCGCCTGCACGCCTATGTCGCCGCCGGGCTGGACCTGCTCAACCTGATCGGCCTGTTCGTGCCGGTGCTCGGGGAACTGATGCTGGTGGTGGCGGCGGCGCAGTTCGGCGAAGAGCTCTACGAGGGCTATCAGGATTGGCAGCTCGGTGATCGCCAGGCGGCATTGGACCATCTGTTCAACGTGGCTCAGACCGTCGTGGTCGGTGCGCTCGCTGGCAAGGCCTCAGGAGAAGCCATTCAGTTGACCCGGCGCATTCCGTTCGTCGATGGCCTTGCACCCGTGCGCACCGCCAGCGGCAGGTTGAAACTCTGCGCAGCGGACCTGGCCACCTATCGGGTGACGGCCGATGAGCTGGGGGCGGGTGAGTACCAGTCCGGTCGCGTGAGGCTGCATGACGGCGCCTATGACGCCCGTGAAGACAGTGCGCAGGGTGATTGGCAACTGCTTCACCCGCAGCGCGCCGATGCCCATGCGCTGCGCCTTGAGGGTAACGGTGCTGGCGGCTGGCGCCACGAGCTCGAGCAGCCGCAGTACTGGCAAGGGGACGGAAACCTGTTGCGGCGCCTGGGCAGCCGCTTGGCATCGCTCAACGATGCCACCGCCGAGGCATTGTTGCAGATCACAGGCCATACCCAGGCGCAGTTGCGCCAGCTGCATCTGGAGAATGCCGTGGCGCCTGCCCGGTTGCTCGATGCGTTGGAGCGGTATGCGCTGCATGAGCAGTTCCCGGCGCTACAGGGTGAGGCCTTCGAGGGCTACCTTGCCGAGCGCAGCGTCGTGCCGGACAGCCGCCAGGCAGTGCTCATTCGCGATTTCCCCGGGCTGTCTGTGCGCGGGGCGCAAGAAATCCTCGAGCAGGCCAACGGCGCACAGTTGCAGCAGATGCAGGCCACGCAGCGGGTGCCGTTGGCCCTGGCCGAGCGGGCCAGATGGTACTTGCGCGATGTCCGTCTGGATCGTGCCTGTGCCGGCTTGCAGCAGCGCCAGGCCGTCATCGCCGACACCGAGCGCCTGGCCTTCGGTCTGGTCGACGCCCTGGCGCCATGGCCTGAAACGGTACGCATCGAGCTGCGTGATGGCTACGCCGCGGGTGATTTGCGGGTGGCGTGCGGTGCGGCCACTGCCAGTGATGTACGCCTGATCGTCAAGGGGCGCCTGGGTTACCGGGTCATGGAAGGGCCAGGCGTCGACCGCTCGACCCCTCAGGATGATCTGTTGCAGGCGCTGGCGCTGAGCTTCGATGCCAGCCAGTCGGCGCGCCTGGGCGACTTGAGGCAGTTACGTGAACGCCTGGCTTTGCATGCCGCGACTCACCGCGAGCAAGTGGCCGACCTGCTCGGGCTGGCTCCCATCGGGCGCGGGCTGCGCCCACCCCGGCGGTTTGCCGACGGTCGTCTGGGCTATGCCCTCAGTGGGCGAGGTGAAAGCAGTCGGCAGGCGTTGGAGCAAGGTATCCGGCAGGTTTATCCCACGCTGACCAACCTGCAACTCGATGCCTACTTGCGAGCGTTGAGGCAGCAGAATGTCGATCCATGGACCCATTACGCGTTGTTGCAGGACCGCCTGGCACGGCTGCGCACGGCGTTACAGGCCTGGCGCGCCGATGCGTCCGGTCCCTTCGACGTACTCAGGCGTCGGCGTGTGGCCAATGCCATGCGCCGTAGCTGGCGGCGCAAGACCACCGGCGGCAACGGCGACTATGTGCTGGAGATCGTCGGTGAGCGCGTGGGCAGCCTGCCGACACTGCCCGATGATATCGATTTCCGCCATGTCCGCCGCCTGGTATTGCGTGACATGGATCTGGCCGATCTGCAGGCAGGCTTGCTGCGTCGGTTTGGCAATCTGCTCGAGCTGGATCTTCGCCATAACCGATTGACAGAGATTCCTGCGGATCTTGAACACCTGACGCAACTGCGACGGGTGCGGCTTTCGCATAATCGGATCGTGATGGATGTCGAGGGCAATCGCCGTCTCGGTGCATTGAGGCGCGCGGCAAGCGTTGAGCTCGATTACAACCCGCTGGGGCATTCGCCGGAGCTTGGGCGACTGCACCATCTTCGCAGGTTGACGCTGCGGGCCACTGGGCTGGAAAGCGTACCTGAAGAGCAGCATGTGCCCTGGCGTGCGTTGCTCGACCTGCGCGACAACCGGATTCGGCAGCTACGTCAGGATCTTCATGGGCTGGGCAGGCGCCTGGGATTGCAGCGGTTGAGCCTGCACGACAATCCCCTGGACAGCTCGAGCCTGCAGCAGCTGGATGGGCGAGTGAGCCCCTTGTCGCCGGGGGAACGGGGCAGTGCATCGTTCGAGCACGCGGCAGTGGATGCTTTGCTGCGTGAAACGATGCTCAGAGGTGCTCGGCCGGAACGGCTCGTGCTGCGATCAGCGTTGTGGGAAAGACTGATGGACGAACCTGAAGCGGCCGACCTGTTCAGGTTCATCGCGGACTTCGTCAATACCGAGGATTTCCGGGCTGCCGAGGACGTGTACCGCGGGCGGATCTGGCGCATTCTCGAAGCCTGTGAGCAGCATGAGGACTTGCGGGCGCGGGTGTATGCCGAAGCGGGCGGTGAGCGAACCTGCGAGGATCGTCTGCTGCTGGTGCTCAGCCAGCTTGAGCTGGCCGTGCTGGCAGAGCAGGCGGTCCTGAGCGGGCCACCCGAGCAAGTGGAATGGCGGTTGCTGCGCCTGGGGCGTGCTCTGTATCGCCTGGATGCGGTGGACTTGATTGCCAACGCTCATGTGCAGCGTCTGCGCGCTGGAGGCGCTGCGCTGGTGGATGAAGTCGAAACCCGGCTGTTCTATCGGGTTCGGCTGACTCCGTCGTTGGGTTTGCCAATGCAGCCCGAGATCATGCACTACGAAGAATACGCCGGGGTCAGCGCCAGCGACCTGCTCGCTGCGGAGCGACAGGTATTGCGTGGCGAGAACCTGCAAGTGCTGGTCGAGTCGTTGGCCCAGCGCCCGTTCTGGGAGCGATTTGCCCGAGAGCGCCATGCCGAACATTTCGAAGCAATGGCCGAGCCCTTCCACCAACGTCTGGAGGCAGGGCTTGAACAAGGGGCGAACAGTGCCGAGTACGTGACGCTGGCGCAAAGGCTCAGGCAGGAACTGCAAGAGGCCGAGCAGCAATTGCTGCAAACCCTGGCCAGGGAGGCCTTCGACCGCTCCCAGCCAGGTTAGCCTGCTTCAGGCGGCTTGCACGCGGTCGCGGTTCGCCTGGGCCTGTTGCAGGTAATCCACCAGCGCCTGTTGCTCGCTCGCGCTGGTGAACAGCCCCAGCTTGGTACGGCGCCAGAGGATGTCGTCGGCGTCCACCGCCCACTCCTGGCTGCACAGGTAGTCCACTTCGCGGGTGAACAGGCCGCCACCGATGGCCTGGCCCAGGTCCTCGGGGCCCTTCACGCCCTCGAGCAGGCGCCAGACGCGGCTGCCGTAAGTCACGGCCCAACGCTTGGCGATGTCCAGCGGCAGCCAGGCATGGCTGGCCAGCACGGCGTCCACCAGTGCCTGCACGCTGGTCATGCTTTCGCCGCCGGGTAGCGGCGCATCGGCGGTCCAGCTGCCGCGCATCTGGGTGAAGAACGGCTTGAGCTCGGCCATCGCCGACTCGGCCAGTTTGCGGTAGGTGGTGAGCTTGCCGCCGAATACCGACAGCAGTGGCGCTTCACCTGCTGCGGCGGACAGCGCCAGGGTGTAGTCGCGGGTCACTGCCGACGGGTTGTCCGACTCGTCGTTGCACAGCGGGCGCACGCCGGAGTAGGTGTGCAGGATGTCGGCACGGCCCAACTGGTGGTTGAAGTGTTCGTTGACCACTTTGAGCAGGTAGTCGGTCTCCTGTTCGGTGATCGCCACCTTGGCCGGGTCGCCGCTGTATTCGCGGTCGGTGGTGCCGATCAGGGTGAAACGCTCCAGATAAGGGATGCAGAAGACGATGCGTTGGTCTTCGTTCTGCAGGATGTAGGCGTGTTCGCCTTCGTACAGGCGCGGCACGATCAGGTGGCTGCCCTGGATCAGGCGGATGCCGTAAGGCGCGTCGAGCTTGAGGTCGTCCTTGATGAAGCTGGCCACCCAGGGGCCGGCGGCGTTGACCAGGGCGCGGGCGCGGATGGTCTGCAGGCTGCCGTCGGCATGTTGCAGCTCCACTTCCCAGATGCCTTCGACCCTCTCGGCACGCAGGCAGCGGGTGCGGGTGTGGATGTGTGCACCTTTTTCGCGGGCGGCCATGGCGTTGACGACCACCAGGCGTGCGTCGTCGACGGCGCAGTCGGCGTATTCGAAACCGCGGGTGATGGCTGGCTTGAGCGGGTAGCCCGGGCCGAAACGCAGGCTGCGCGAGGCGCCCAGGCGCTTGCGCTTGCCCAGGTGGTCATACAGGAACAGGCCGGCGCGGATCATCCAGGCTGGGCGCAGGTGTGGCTGGTGCGGCAGGACGAAGCGCATTGGCTTGACGATGTGCGGGGCTTTGGCCAGCAGCACTTCGCGCTCGGCGAGGGCTTCGCGCACCAAGCGGAATTCGTAATGTTCGAGATAGCGCAGGCCGCCGTGGATCAGCTTGCTGCTGGCCGAGGAGGTGTGCCGGGCCAGGTCGTCCTTTTCGCAAAGGAATACTTTCAGGCCGCGCCCGGCGGCGTCTGCCGCGATGCCTACGCCATTGATGCCGCCACCGATCACGGCGAGGTCGTAGCAGTCGAGGGGTTGGGGCGAAACGGGCTGGGACACAGCAAGGCCTCCTGGGCTGTTCATATCGAATATGAACATTGATGTTCGTTTGCGAAAATATTAGCGCAATGAACAGGCGGCCGCCAGCAAGTCTTTATAGAAAAAACTGATCGGATGACAATTAAATGAACATTTACGAACATCGCGCAGGGCCGGCAAGCCGGCGCCTGCACAAAGGAGGCGTCAGACCACGTCCAGGCGGATCTTGTACTGGTTGAGCAGTTGGGTCAGGGCGGGGGTAGGGGCCTGATCGGTCACCAGGCAGTCCACCAGGCTGATCGAGCCCAGGCGGACCATGGCGTTGCGCCCGAACTTGCTGGAGTCCGCAGCGAGGATCACCTGGCGGGCATTGGCGATGATCGCCTGGGACACGCGCACCTCCTGGTAATCGAAGTCCAGCAGGCTGCCGTCCTCGTCGATGCCACTGATGCCGACCACGGCGAAGTCGACCTTGAACTGGCTGATGAAATCGACGCTGGCCTGGCCTACCACACCGCCGTCACGGCGCACCGTGCCGCCAGCGATCAGCACTTCGAAATCGTCCTTGGCGCCAAGGATCGCCGCCACGTGCAGGTTGTTGGTGATGATCTTCAGGTGGTTGTGGTTGAGCAGCGCCCGGGCGATGGATTCGGTGGTGGTGCCGATGTTGATGAACAGCGAGGCATGGTCGGGGATCTGCCGGGCCACGGCTTCGGCAATGCGCTGCTTCTCGTCGCGCATCTGGTCGGCGCGCATGGCGTAGGCGGTGTTTTCGATGCTCGAGTCGTAGGCTGCGCCACCGTGGTAGCGGCGCAGCAGGTTGGCCTCGGCGAGCTGGTTGATATCGCGGCGGATGGTCTGCGGGGTGACGACGAACAGCTGCGCCATTTCCTCGATGCTGACGTAGCCGCGTTCACGGACCAGCTCGAGGATTTGTTGTTGGCGTGGAGGCAGATTCATGGGCGGTCCTTGGGGGCAGCCGGAAAAATTCTGCAATGATGCCGTAGGAAGGGGAGGACGACCAGTCTGGATGCGACCTCCATAGCGGTAGGCGCCAGCAAGCTGGCTCCTACCTAAGGCGGGGGTCAGGCGTCGTGGTCTTCCCAGTCGCGGGTGCGGTCCACGGCCTTGCGCCAGCCTTTGTACAACTTCTCTTTCGCCGCTTCATCAAGTTGCGGGCTGAACTCGCGTTCGATGATTGCCTTGTCGCGCAGCTCGTCCAGGCCGCTCCAGAAACCGCAGGCGAGGCCGGCCAGGTAGGCGGCGCCGAGGGCAGTGGTTTCGCGCATTTTCGGGCGCTCTACGCAGGTGCCGAGAATGTCGGCCTGGAACTGCATGAGGAAGTTGTTGGCCACCGCACCGCCATCCACGCGCAGTTCGCTCAGGCGCTCGCCGCAGTCCTGCTGCATGGCATCGAGCACGTCGCGGGTCTGGTAGGCGATCGACTCCAGCGCGGCACGGATGATGTGGTCGACTTTCACGCCGCGGGTCAGGCCGAACAGCGCACCACGGGCGTAGGGGTCCCAGTACGGCGCGCCGAGGCCGGTGAAGGCGGGCACCAGGTACACGCCGTTGCTGTCCTTGACCTTGCTGGCGAAGTACTCGGTGTCATAGGCGTCGTTGATGATCTTCAGTTCGTCACGCAGCCACTGCACGGTGGAGCCGCCGTTGAATACGGCGCCTTCCAGGGCATAGGCCACTTCGCCGCGCGGGCCGCAGGCGATGGTGGTGAGCAGGCCGTGGGACGAAGCGACCGCCTTGTCGCCGGTGTTCATCAGCAGGAAGCAGCCGGTGCCGTAGGTGTTCTTGGCCTGGCCGGGCTCCACGCACATCTGGCCGAACAGCGCCGATTGCTGATCGCCAGCGATGCCGGCGATTTTGATGCCGCTTTTGGTCTGGCCATAGACTTCCGACGAAGGGCGCACTTCGGGCAGCATCTGCCGCGGGATGCCGAGGATATCCAGCAGCTTCTCGTCCCACGCCAGGGTATGGATGTTGAACATCAAGGTGCGCGAGGCGTTGGTGTAGTCGGTGACATGCACCTTGCCGCCGGAGAACTTCCAGATCAGCCAGGTATCGATGGTGCCGAACAGCAGCTCGCCGCGTTCGGCGCGCTCGCGAACACCTTCGACGTTGTCGAGGATCCACTTGAGCTTGGTGCCGGAGAAGTACGGGTCGGTGACCAGGCCGGTGGTTTCGCGGATGTACTGCTCGTGGCCGTCACGCTTGAGCTGGGCGCAGATCTCGGTGCTGCGGCGGCACTGCCAGACAATGGCGTTGTACACCGGGCGGCCGGTTTCCTTGTCCCACACCACGGTGGTTTCACGCTGGTTGGTGATGCCGATGGCGGCTACCTGGGCGTGGCTGATACCGGCCTGGGCCAGGGCTTCGACCATGGTCGCGCTTTGGGTGGCGAAGATTTCCATCGGGTCGTGCTCGACCCAGCCGGCCTGAGGGTAGTGCTGGGCGAACTCGCGCTGCGACGTGCCGACCACGTTGGCGTCGCGGTCGAAGATGATGGCCCGAGAACTGGTGGTGCCCTGGTCGAGGGCAATGATGTAGTTCTTGTCCTGGGTGTCTGTCATGTCGATGGCCTTGCAGGAATTAGGAGTGGTTCAGGGCGTGGCGAGCATTGGAGCCCGGCGCTGGCATCAGGAAACCTGGGCATCACCCTGAGGATTATCGTCTGTCTGTGGCTTCTCGGCTTCTGCCGTCGGCAGGTTGCGGGCGATCAGGCCGCGGTACAACGCCGCACCAAGGCTGGCGCCGAGAATCGGTGCGAACACCGGTACCAGGAAATAGGGAATGTCACGCCCGCCGGTAAAGGCGATGTCGCCCCAGCCAGCGAGGAAGGTCATCAGCTTGGGCCCGAAATCGCGCGCCGGGTTCATCGCAAAGCCGGTCAGTGGGCCCATGGCGCTGCCGATCACGGCGATCAGCAGGCCGATCAGCAGTGGCGCGGTGGCGCCACGGGGCAGGCCGTTGTTGTCGTCGGTCAGGGCCATGATCACGGCCATCAGGATGGCGGTGATGATCACTTCGACCAGGAACGCCTGGCCGGTGGACAGCGCCGGGTGCGGGTAGGTGGAGAACACCGAGGCCAGCTCCAGGCTGGCCTGGCTGCCGCGCAACATGGCGTGGGCCTGTTCGAAATCGAAGAACAGGTTGCTGTACAGCGTGTAAACGAGCGCGGCGCCACAGAACGCGCCACAGACCTGGGCGAGGATGTAGAACGGCAGTTTGCGTTTGTCGAAGCCGGCGAACAGGGTGAGGGCGATGCTCACGGCCGGGTTCAGGTGCGCGCCGGAAACGCCGGCGGTGAGGTAGATCGCCATGCTCACGCCGACCCCCCAGATGATGCTGATTTCCCACAGGCCGAAGCTGGCGCCGGCAACCTTGAGGGCGGCGACACAACCTGTGCCGAAGAAGATGAGCAGCGCGGTGCCGAGGAACTCGGCCATGCATTGGGCGGAAAGCGTCGGTTGGCGTAGAGCAGTCGTCATGTATGACCTCGGTTCTTGTTGTTGTGAGGCGCAGTGCGCTCGACAGCAAAAAAGCCCGGAGTCGATCCCCATTGACGCCGGGCGGGTGCAGGAAGTGCACCTTATAGGTGCACCATGTATTCAGAAACGAAAAAATATAGACAAGAAACGCTGATGTCAAAGGTCGAAAGTGAACCGCCGGCCACAATCTGACCGAGAAGCCTGCCTGCGAACCGTTGGCCGCCGCTCTGGCCCGCGGGTGTGCTGGCTGGTCTGGGGGATTTGCCCTACAGTAGCCGGCGACCTGTGATCGACTGGAGCCCTCGATGACCCCCGCCCTGGACCTGCTGAAAAAGGCGCGCGCCGAGTACCGCGTGCACAGTTACGAACATGACCCGAAGACTGCTTCCTATGGCCTGGAAGCGGCCGAGAAGCTTGGCCTTGACCCGCTGCGGGTGTTCAAGACGTTGCTGGCCAGCAGCGAGAAGGGCGAATTGCTGGTGGCGGTGGTGCCGGTGGTCGGTACCCTCGATCTCAAGGCGCTGGCCCATGCGGCGGGGGTGAAGAAGTGCGAAATGGCCGACCCGCAGGCTGCCCAGCGTGCTACGGGCTACCTGGTGGGGGGAATCAGCCCGCTGGGGCAGAAGAAGCGTCTGCGCACCTTCATCGACGAGTCCGCGCAACAACATGAAACCATTCACGTCAGTGCGGGCCGTCGTGGCCTGGAGGTGGAGCTGGCAGCGGCGGTGCTGGCAACCCATACCCAGGGGCAATTTGCCGGGATTGGTCGCGGCTGATCATCTGTATGGTGGTAATTTTCTCGACTCTGTCACTGTTCGGTCCGGGCCCCGTGCGCCATGCTCGGGCCCTTTCCAAAAAGACAGAGGGAGCGTGTCATGCAGTTGCACTTCCATCAGGTCGACGCGTTCAGCGATCGTCCCTTCGCCGGCAACCCCGCCATGGTCTATCACCTGGAGCAGTGGCTCGACGAGGCGCTGATGCAGCAGATCGCCGCCGAGCACAACCTTGCCGAGACCGCGTTCGTGGTGGCCGAGGGTGACGGATACCGGATCCGCTGGTTCACCCCAAGTACCGAAGTGCCGCTGTGCGGCCACGCCACCCTGGCCAGCGCTTATGTGCTGTTCGAGGTCTATGGCGAGCAGAAGGCGCGGCTGGACTTCCAGAGCCAGTCAGGGCCACTGAGCGTCAGCCGTGAAGGGGACCGCTTGTGGCTGGACTTCCCGCGCATTGATTCGCAGCCGGTGGCCGAGGCTTTGCCGGTTGCCGAGGCGTTGGGGTGCGAGGTGCTGGAAGTGCGCCAGAGCAATGAGCTGTTCGTGGTGTTGCCGTCGGAGCAGGCGGTGCGTGATTGCACGCCGGACATGGCTGCGGTGGCGCGTCTGCCCGGGCTTGGCGTGATTGTGACGGCGCCTGGAGCCCGGCATGACTTCGTATCGCGTTATTTCGCCCCGGCAATCGGCATCCCCGAAGACCCGGTGACCGGTTCCACCCATTGCCTGCTCATCCCGTACTGGGCCGAACGCCTTGGCAAAACCGAGTTGAGTGCTTTCCAGTGCTCGGCCAGGGGGGGTGAGCTGTCATGCAGGCTGGAAGGTGAGCGGGTGAAGATCGGTGGGCAGGCTCGGCGGGTGGCCAGTGGCACGTTGATGCTTTGATTGTCGCGGGGGGGGGGGGGGGGGGGGGGGGGAGGGCACCCCCAACAACCGACTCCTCCCTACCCCATCCGTAGGGGTGAAGGCGTTTTGGTTTTTTTTCCCCCCCCCCCCCGCGCTGCTTAGGCTCTGTACGAAAAGTTTTGTGGGAGCGGGCTTGCCCCGCGATGGAGTGCGAAGCGCTCCTGTACCCGATATCAAATAGTGTCAAAGACGCCGCGAATTCCGGCTTTGCTGCCGCGTTGCGGCAGATCGCGGGGCAAGTCGCATCGGCGCACCGCCGCTCCCACAATGATTGATGACCATACTTTTCGTACAAAACCTAAGATGTCTCAGAGCGCCGAGCTGACGCGGCGCACGCCGTTCTCCTGGCGTGGCAGCTGCGCGGCTACGCTGCCGGGCACCGGGAACAGCACCAGGTGGTCGGCTGCCACGGCGATGCCGATGTCCTGGCCTACCTGATGGTCGATGTGGCTGGGGAAGATTGCTTCGAGCTGGCTGCCGGTGGTCAACTGCAGGCGATACAGGGTCGAAGCGCCGAGGAAGCTCTTGCCGACAATGTGCGCACGCAATTTGCCGTCGGGCGCATGGATGATGTCATCCGGGCGCAGCAATACATCCACCGAGCTGCCCAGGGCCATGGTGTAGGCGCGATTGCCCCGCAGTTCGCCGAGTTCGGTGGTCACCGCCTCGTGGCTGCTCATCTGGCCGCGAATGAAGTAACCCTGGCCGATGAAGCTGGCAACGAAGGGGGTCTGCGGCTCGTGGTAGAGGTTGTAGGGGGTATCCCACTGCTCCAGGCGGCCTTCCTTGAACACGCCAACGTGGTCACTGACAGCGAAGGCTTCTTCCTGGTCGTGGGTGACCAGGATGGCGCTGGTGCCACGGCTCTTGAGGATGTCGCGCACCTCGTGGCTGAGGCGCCTGCGCAACTCGACGTCGAGGTTGGAGAACGGCTCGTCGAGCAGCAGCAGTTGTGGCTCCGGCGCCAGTGCGCGGGCCAGTGCGACCCGCTGTTGCTGGCCGCCGGACAACTCGTGCGGGTAGCGCCCGCCGAGGCCTCCCAGCTTGACCAGTTCGAGCATCTCCTCGACCACGGCCGCCTGTTGCGGGTGCTTGCCGATGCCGAAGGCGATGTTCTGCGCCACGGTCAGGTGGGGGAACAGCGCGTAGTCCTGGAACACCATGCCGATCCGGCGTTTCTCCGGAGCCAGGGTGAAGCCTGCACGGGAGATGACCTCGCCGGCCAGCTGGATCTCGCCTTCATGCACCGGCTCGAAACCGGCGATGGCGCGCAGCGTGGTGGTCTTGCCGCACCCGGAGGAGCCCAGCAGGCAACCGATGTCGCCTGCGTTCAGGTGCAGGTTGAGGTTCTGGACGATGCGCTGCTCGCCGTAGCCGCAGGCGAGGTCGCGCAGGTTGAGCAGTAGGGGTTGACTCATGCGTGGTGGTAAGCCGGTTCTACAAGGAATTCGAGAAGGGCCTTCTGCGCATGCAGGCGGTTCTCAGCCTGGTCCCAGGCGACCGAACGGGGGTCGTCGAGCAGGTCCTGGCTGATTTCCTCGCCACGGTGGGCGGGCAGGCAGTGCATGAACAGGGCATCGGGTGCCGCCAGGTCGAGCAGTGCGCGGGTGACCTGGTAAGGCGCGAAGTGCGCCAGGCGCCGTGCAGTTTCCTCTTCCTGGCCCATGGAAGTCCAGACATCCGTGGTCACCAGGTGGGCGCCGCGTACGGCTTCCTTGGGGTCACGGATGATCTGCACGCGGTCACCGCCCAATTGCAGGAAGCGTGGATCGGGCTCGTAGCCCTCGGGGCAGGCGATGCGCAGCTGGAAGTCGAACTGGCGAGCGGCTTCGATGTACGAGTTGCACATGTTGAAGCCATCGCCGATCCAGGCCACGGTCTTGCCCTGGATCGAGCCGCGGTGTTCAAGGAAGGTCTGCATGTCGGCCAGCAGCTGGCAGGGGTGCGACTCGTCGGACAGGCCGTTGATCAGCGGCACCCGCGAATGGGCGGCGAATTCGGTGAGGGTGCTGTGGGCGTGGGTGCGGATCATCACCGCATCGACCATGCTCGACAACACGATGGCGCTGTCGGCAATCGGCTCGCCGCGGCCCAGCTGGGTGTCACGCGGCGACAGGAAGATGGCCTGGCCGCCGAGCTGGATCATGCCCGCCTCGAACGACACCCGGGTACGGGTCGAGGATTTTTCGAAGATCATCCCCAGCACGCGGTTCTTCAGGGGCTCGAACAGCACGCCACGCTTGCGCAGGTCCTTCAGCTCGATGCCTCGGCGGATCACACCGAGCAATTCGTCGGTGGTGAAATCCAGCAGGGAGAGAAAGTGCCTAGCGCTCATGATTGACTACCTTATCTGCAACGGTGTGCAGGTCGACCGTATGGGTTTTGTTGACAACGGGAGTGACCTGCGGCGTAAGCCGCACGGGGCGGACGGAATAGGGAAAGGCGCAATACTATAATTAAATGTCGCCTCAAACCAAGAGGGGAAACAGTGTCTCTGTATCAGCGGGTGTCGTAACCCGCTGTAGGCGCGCTGTTTTTTATTTGCTACAGGGGTTGTACACGGCCAGGCGCGCGTTTGGCAAACCCGCTGTCGCGAATCGTGGGCCTGATGTCGGCCAATTCACGCCGCGAAGCGCGCTGGTGAGCCTTGCTGGGGCGGCGCATAGTCGAACGTCCAGAACAACACGGCAGAGGCGGCCATGACCAAGACCCTGCATCACCGAGCCTGTCACCTGTGCGAGGCCATCTGTGGCCTGAACATCGAAGTGACCCACGAAGCCGACGGCCGGGCGCGTATCAGCTCGATCAAGGGCGACCCGCAGGACCCGTTCAGCCGTGGGCATATCTGCCCCAAGGCAGTTGCCCTGCAAGATATCCAGGAAGACCCCGACCGCCTGCGCCAGCCCCACAGGCGTATCGGCGACCAGTGGCAGCCTATCGGCTGGGACGAGGCGTTCACCCTCGCCGCCGAGCGCCTCTGGGCGGTGCAGCAGGCCCACGGGCGCAACGCCGTCGCGGTGTATCAGGGCAACCCCAGCGTGCACAACTATGGGCTGATGACCCACAGCAACTATTTCCTCGGCCTGCTCAAGACCCGCAACCGCTTTTCTGCCACCTCGGTTGACCAGTTGCCCCAGCATCTGACCAGCTACCTGATGTACGGCCATGGCTTGCTGCTGCCGATCCCGGACATTGATCACACCTGCTTCATGTTGATACTCGGCGGCAACCCGCTGGCTTCGAACGGCAGCATCATGACGGTGCCGGATGTGGAGAAGCGGCTGAAGGCGCTGAAGGCCAGGGGCGGACGCCTGGTGGTGGTTGACCCGCGGCGTAGTGAGACGGCGGCGATGGCCGATCAGCATCTGTTCATCCGCCCCGGTGGCGATGCGGCGCTGCTGGCTGCGCTGCTGCATACCCTTTTTGCAGAGGACCTGGCCTGCGGATCGCACTTGCCGGTCAACGGGCTGGATCAGGTACGCCAGGCCATTGCGCCGTTCGATGCCGAGGCGATGAGCGGGCTCTGCGGCATCCCGGCGCAGGACATTCGCCAACTGGCCCGGGATTTCGCGGCCGCAGGCAAAGCCGTTTGCTATGGCCGGATGGGGGTTTCCACCCAGGCCTTCGGTTCGCTGTGCCACTGGCTGGTGCAACTGATCAACCTGGTCACCGGCAACCTCGACCGCGAAGGCGGTGCCCTCTGTACCGAACCTGCGGTGGACCTGGTGGCCAGCACCTCGGGCGGGCATTTCAACCAATGGCAGAGCAGGGTCTCGGGCCTGCCGGAATATGGCGGCGAACTGCCGGTGTCAGCCCTGGCCGAAGAGATCCTCGAGCCGGGCGAGGGGCAGGTACGGGCGTTGGTGACTGTTGCCGGCAACCCGGTGTTGTCCACGCCCAACGGGCGGCGTCTGGATGAGGCCCTGGCTGGGCTCGAGTTCATGCTCAGCATCGACCTGTACATCAACGAGACCACCCGCCATGCCGACTTGATCCTGCCCTCGACCTCGGCGCTGGAGAATGATCATTACGATTCCACCTTCAATCTGCTGGCGGTACGCAACGTCAGCCGTTTCAACCGTGCGATCCTGGCCAAGCCCGAGGGGGCATTGCACGACTGGGAGATTTTCGTCGGCCTGGCCAAGGCTTTTGCGGCTCGCGCCCAGGCCGAGCTGAAGGCGACGCTGCCGCCGGCGCAGATGATCGATTACGCGCTGCGCAAGGGGCCTTATGGTGATGCGTCAACCTGGAAGCTATCGCTGCAAACCCTCGACCAGCATCCCCATGGCCTCGACCTGGGGCCGCTGGCGCCGAACCTCGCTGATCGCTTGGGGACCGCCAGCCAGGCGGTTGAAGCTGCCCCAGTGGCCCTGCTCGAAGACCTGCAACGGCTTGCCCGGCAATTGCCGCCGGAACCTGGCCAGCTGTTGCTGATCGGCCGGCGTCATGTGCGCAGCAACAACTCGTGGATGCACAACTTCCATCGGCTGGTAAAAGGCAAGCCGCGCCATCAGTTGCTGATGCACCCGCTCGACTTGCATCAGCGCCAACTGCAGGACGGCCAGACGGTACGCGTGCGTTCACGCACCGGTGTGCTCGAAGTGCAGGTTCAGGCCAGCGAGGAGATGATGCCGGGGGTGGTCAGCCTGCCGCATGGCTACGGGCATGGGCGCCAGGGCGCCCAGTTGCAGGTGGCCAGCGCGCAACCCGGGGTGAGTGCCAATGACCTGACCGACGAGCGCCTGCGTGATGGAGTTTCCGGCAATGCGGCACTCAATGGCGTGCCGGTGCAGGTAGAGGCCGCTTAAGGGCCGGCAAGGCCGAGCATGCCGCTCGGGTTTCCGATACAATGCGTCACCGTGCCGACGACCATGTCGGAAAGTTCAGCCGAGGTGCTTCATGGATATCATCGAAACAATCAAAGAGCAGATTGCCAACAACACCATTCTGCTTTACATGAAAGGCTCGCCGAATGCCCCGCAGTGCGGCTTTTCGGCCAAGGCATCGCAAGCGGTGATGGGTTGCGGCGAGAAGTTCGCCTACGTCGACATCCTGCAGAACCCGGAAATCCGCGCCAACCTGCCCAAGTACGCCAACTGGCCAACCTTCCCGCAACTGTGGGTGGCCGGTGAGCTGGTCGGCGGTAGCGACATCATGCTGGAAATGTTCGAAAAGGGTGAGCTGCAGGCCCTGATCAAGGACGCGGCTGCCAAGGCCAAGGCTGCCGAGGCCTGATTCGATCCTTGCATGCAAAAAGCCCCGCAACTGCGGGGCTTTTTGTTGTCTGATGATTTATTGCGTGCCCCTGTAGGAGCGGCCTTAGCCGCGATCACCCGCGGAGCGGGTGCCAGGCACCGCGCTGCCTTCATCGCGGCTAAAGCCGCTCCTACAAGGCGATTGGGCTTATTCTTCGCCCATCTGCGACTGCAGGTAGTTCTCGAGGGTGATCTTGTCGATCAGGCCCAGCTGGGTTTCCAGCCAGTCGATGTGTTCTTCCTGGTCTTCGAGGATGTCTTCGAGCACATCGCGCGAGCCGAAGTCGCCTGCAGTTTCACAGTGGGCGATGGCGGCTTTCAGGTCGGCGTGGGCCTTTTTCTCAAGCTTCAGGTCGCAGTCGAGCATCTCTTTGGTGTGCTCGCCGATCATCAGCTTGCCCAAGTCCTGGACATTGGGGATGCCTTCGAGGAAGAGGATGCGCTTGATCAGCTTGTCCGCGTCCTTCATCGCCTGGATGGATTCTTTGTACTCGAATTTGCCGATCTTGTTCAGGCCCCAATCTTCGTACATGCGTGCGTGCAGGAAGTACTGGTTGATTGCGACCAGCTCGTTTCCGAGGATCTTGTTGAGATGCTGGATGACGCTTACGTCGCCTTTCATGATGGGGTCCTGCCCTGTAGAAGTTGAGCCAATGAAAACAAGTCTGAGCCCGACAACTACCTATGTCAAACCTAAGTTATTGAATAATAAGTGAAAATTAATCGGAATAAGAATGTTTGTGAACCGCGTTCGAGCGCTAACTTATTGAATTCCGGGCATAAAAAAACCGGGCACTAGGCCCGGTTCTTCGAAATTCATTTTTTACGCCGCGTTAAATTCAACGGGGTAGGGCAGCGCAGCCTGTTGGCTGAGCTGCAGCTCGGTCAGCGTCTCACGCACTACCTGCTTGGCGAGGCAGGCGCATTTACCGCACTGGCTGGCGACGTTGGTGGCGGCTCGAACGTCCTTGTAACTGCAGCATCCTTCGTAGATCGCATCGCGGATCTGTCCATCGGTGACACCGACACAAAGACACACATACATAAAGGCTGACCATTACGGTTGGATTCGATGGGTTGGAGAGTAATGGTAATGAGAATGCTTGTCAAAGCACTTCCTGAGAGGGCCGCCCTTGAGCGACCGGTGGTAGAGATTCGGCCTGTCACCATAAGCCGTGTATGATGGTCGGCCTTTGCCGGATCCGGGGGAACTCATTCCGCCCGGGCAAGGTTCTTCACCCCTCATCAGGAGAAATCGAATGAGCGTACTCGTTGGTAAACAAGCCCCTGACTTCACCGTTCCAGCCGTGCTGGGCAATGGCGAAATCGTCGACAGCTTCAACCTGGCCTCGGCCATCAAAGGCAAGTACGGCCTGGTGTTCTTCTACCCGCTGGACTTCACCTTCGTCTGCCCGTCCGAGCTGATCGCCCTGGACAATCGTATCCCTGACTTCCAGGCTCGCAACGTGGAAGTGATCGGCGTGTCGATCGACTCGCACTTCACCCACAACGCCTGGCGTAACACCCCGGTCAACAACGGCGGCATCGGCCAGGTCAAGTACACCCTGGCAGCCGACATGACCCACGAAATCTGCAAGGCCTACGACGTCGAGTCCGAAGGCGGCGTGGCTTTCCGTGGCGCCTTCCTGATCGACACCAACGGTGTTGTCCGTTCGCAGATCGTCAACGACCTGCCGCTGGGCCGCAACATGGACGAGCTGCTGCGCCTGGTTGACGCCCTGCAATTCCACGAAGAGCACGGCGAAGTCTGCCCGGCCAACTGGAAAAAAGGCGACAAGGGCATGAACGCTTCGCCGGAAGGCGTTGCCGCTTACCTGAGCGAGAACGCTGGCAAGCTGTAATTTGCCAAGCGCATAAAAAAACCGGCCCTGGTGGCCGGTTTTTTTATGCTTCAAGCGCCCATCGCGGGGCTGGCCCGCGATGGCGATTTCGATCAATCGTTGAAATCGCGCCAGCCGCCCATTTCTTTCCAGCGGTTGACGATGCCGCAGAATAGCTCGGCGGTCTTCTCGGTGTCGTAGCGTGCCGAGTGCGCCTCGCGGCCATCGAAATCGATGTCGGCGCTCTGGCAGGCCCGTGCCAGCACGGTCTGGCCGTACGCCAGGCCGGCAAGAGTTGCGGTGTCGAAGCTGGAGAACGGGTGGAAGGGGTTGCGCTTGAGGTCGTTGCGCGCCACCGCGGCATTGAGGAAGCCCAGGTCGAAGCTGCTGTTGTGCCCGACCAGGATTGCCCGTTTGCAGCCGTTGGCCTTGAGCGCCTTGCGCACGCCACGGAAGATGTCGGTAAGCGCACTTTCCTCGCTCACCGCCATGCGCAGTGGGTGGTCCAGCTTGATCCCGGTGAACTCCAGCGCGGCCTGTTCGATGTTGGCGCCTTCGAAGGGTTCGACCCGGAAGAAGTAGGTGTGCTCGGGGAACAGGAAGCCCTTCTCGTCCATGCCGATGGTCACTGCGGCGATTTCCAGCAGGGCGTCGGTGGCGCTGTTGAAGCCGCCTGTCTCGACATCCACCACTACCGGCAGATAGCCACGGAAACGTTCGGCCATCGGATGGCGCGAACCGCTGCTGACCTGGTTGTCCTGATCGTCGTCGTAGAGGTCTTCGCTCACGCGTTGTCCTCCAGCAGGCGCCAGCGCAGTTTTTCACCAGCGCGCAGCGGGATCACGGTGTTGTCGCCGAACGGCAGACTGGCGGGTGCCGTCCACTCTTCGCGCACCAGGGTGATGGTGTCGGTGTTGCGCGCCAGGCCGTAGAAGTCCGGGCCATGCTCGCTGGCAAAGCCTTCGAGCTTGTCCAGCGCGTTGCGCTGCTCGAATGCCTCGGCATACATCTCGATGGCGGCGTAGGCGGTGTAGCAGCCAGCGCAGCCGCAGGCGGCTTCCTTGGCGTGCTGGGCATGGGGGGCGGAGTCGGTGCCGAGGAAGAACTTCGGGTTGCCGCTAGTGGCCGCGTCCAGCAGCGCCACCTGGTGGGTGTTGCGCTTGAGGATCGGCAGGCAATAGAAGTGCGGGCGGATACCGCCGACCAGCATGTGGTTGCGGTTGTAGAGCAGGTGCTGGGCGGTAATGGTCGCGCCGACGTTGGCCGCAGCTTCGGTGACGAACTGCGCGGCGTCACTGGTGGTGATGTGCTCGAAGACCACTTTCAGCGTGGGGAAACGCTCGACCAGGCGGCGCATGTGCTCGTCGATGAAGCGCTTCTCACGGTCGAACACGTCGATCTCGCTGCGCGTCACTTCGCCATGCACCAGCAGTGGCAGGCCGGTCTCGGCCAGAGCCTCGATCGCCGGGAAGATGTTGTCGATGCTGGTCACGCCGGAATCGGAGTTGGTGGTGGCGCCGGCCGGGTACAGTTTGGCGGCGTACACGATGCCGCTGGCCTTGGCCGCGCGGACATCTTCGGCGCTGGTGCGGTCGGTGAGGTAAAGCACCATCAGCGGCTCGAAGCGGCTGCCGGCCGGACGCGCGGCGAGGATGCGCTCACGGTAGGCGCCAGCTTCGGCGGCGTTGCGCACCGGGGGCACGAGGTTGGGCATGATGATGGCACGGGCGAAGGTGCGCGCCACGTCGCCAACGGTATGTGGCAAGACGGCACCATCGCGCAGATGGATGTGCCAGTCGTCGGGGCGCAGGAGGGTCAGGCGATCGGACATTGGGGATTCCAGGCGGGTCGAACTCAGAAGCCAATGCTACCGGAAAACCCTTGGGCGAGCACGGCTATCAAGTTTTCCAGCCAGCGTCCGATAGCGTTGATGTAAGCCGTCAGAATCTGTGGAGCCGCCCGTGCGCCAGCGTTACCTAGCCCTGTTCACCCTTGTCGCCAGCCTGCCGGCGGGGGCACTCACCTTCCAGACCCGCGTGGAGCATGTCGCCTGGAAAGTCGAGGGTGACCAGTTCGAATGCCGTCTGGTGCAACCGATCGATGGTTTCGGCAGTGGTGAATTCGTGCGCCGTGCCGGCGAGCTGCCGACGTTCCAGCTGCGCTCCGCAAGCAATGTGCTCGGTGCCGGATCCGCCACACTGTTGGCGGCAGCTGCACCCTGGCAGCCAGGCCGTGGCGACATCAATCTGGGGGCTGTGCGCATGGGCCGCACGGGCGTGCTGTTCACGTCCTCGCAAGGCCAGGCCAGCCGCTTGATCAATGGCTTGCTTGATGGGCGCAGCACGGTGGTGCGCAATTATGCAGGCGAAGGCGGGCGAGCCATGGAAGTGCGGGTGCTGCCGGTCAGTTTCGCCAAGGCCTACAGTGACTATCAGCGCTGCGCGAGCACGCTGCTGCCGATGAATTACGATCAGATTCGCCAGACCCAGGTCGGCTTCCCCGGCACTGGCTTCGAGCTGGACAGCTCGGCGCGTGCACGGCTGGACCTGATTCTGGACTATATGAAGGCCGACCCGACGGTCAATCACATCGAGCTTGACGGTCATGCCGACAACAGCGGCAACCGTCTGACCAACCGTGACGCATCGCGCCGTCGTGCCCTGGCAGTGGCCGAGTACTTCAAGGCCCATGGCATTGCTGAAGAACAGATCACCGTGCGCTTCCATGGCGAGCGCTACCCCCTGGCCAAGAACAACAGTGCCGCCAACCGTGCGCGCAACCGTCGTGTCAACATCCAGCTCGATCGGGTGACCCCGGTCGAGAAGCCGGTTCCGGCTGCAGCCCCGGCCGTTCCCGCTGCAGCGCCTGCGCCAGCGGCCACCACCGCGCCGGCAGCCGTACCGGCCCAACAGGCACCCGCGAAGCAGGGCTGAGTGCGACCACTGGTCGCGCTGTCGACAGTTCCTGTCGCTTTGTCGTCACAAGCTGTCGCCCCACTGTAATTTTTGCGGCAAGGCCGTTAGAATCGAAGGCTTTCCGTACAACCCCGTGGAGTGATGGCATGGCGGACGTAAAAAAGGTCGTACTGGCGTATTCCGGCGGCCTTGATACTTCGGTGATTCTCAAGTGGCTGCAGGACACTTACAACTGCGAAGTGGTGACCTTCACCGCTGACCTGGGTCAGGGCGAAGAGGTCGAGCCGGCCCGCGCCAAAGCCCAGGCAATGGGCGTTAAAGAAATCTACATCGATGACCTGCGCGAAGAGTTCGTGCGTGACTTCGTGTTCCCGATGTTCCGCGCCAACACCGTCTACGAAGGCGAGTACCTGCTGGGTACGTCCATCGCTCGTCCGCTGATCGCCAAGCGCCTGATCGAAATCGCCAACGAAACCGGCGCCGACGCCATTTCCCACGGTGCTACCGGCAAGGGTAACGACCAGGTGCGTTTCGAGCTGGGTGCATACGCGCTCAAGCCAGGCGTCAAGGTCATCGCCCCATGGCGCGAGTGGGACCTGCTGTCCCGCGAGAAGCTGATGGACTATGCCGAGAAGCACGGCATCCCGATCGAGCGCCACGGCAAGAAGAAGTCGCCGTACTCGATGGACGCCAACCTGCTGCACATCTCCTACGAAGGCGGTGTCCTGGAAGATACCTGGACCGAGCACGAAGAAGACATGTGGAAATGGAGCGTCTCCCCAGAGAACGCCCCGGACCAGGCTACTTACATCGAGCTGACCTACCGCAACGGTGACATCGTTGCCATCGACGGCGTCGAGAAGTCCCCGGCCACCGTGCTGGCCGACCTCAACCGCATTGGCGGTGCCAACGGCATCGGCCGCCTCGACATCGTCGAGAACCGCTACGTCGGCATGAAGTCCCGCGGCTGCTACGAGACCCCTGGTGGCACCATCATGCTCAAGGCCCACCGTGCCATCGAGTCGATCACCCTGGACCGCGAAGTCGCTCACCTGAAAGATGAGCTGATGCCGAAGTATGCCAGCCTGATCTACACCGGCTACTGGTGGAGCCCGGAGCGTCTGATGCTGCAGAAGATGATCGACGCCTCGCAGGTGAACGTGAATGGTGTGGTTCGCCTGAAGCTGTACAAGGGCAATGTCGTGGTTGTCGGTCGCAAGTCGGACGACTCGCTGTTCGACGCCAACATCGCCACCTTCGAAGAAGATGGCGGCGCCTACAACCAGGCCGACGCTGCTGGCTTCATCAAGCTCAATGCACTGCGCATGCGCATTGCGGCCAACAAAGGCCGTTCGATGCTCTAAGCATCCAGCTGAAAAGAACCCGGCCCAGGCCGGGTTTTTTTTTGCCGTCATTCAGGGGCTTCGGCCTGTTCGAACGGCAGTTCGGTGTCCTCGTGCATGGGCCCGGCCGATAGATGAAAACAGGCCCGGGTGTCGAGGTTATAGAGGGTCCAGCGGCGAGTGGTGGTTTGTGGGCGATCGATCATGCGCAACACATGGCGCTCGAACATCTTGCGGCTGTCCGGGCCGGATATGGCAATGATCATGGCAGCTTCGCTTTCGCTGATGTGCGCCGGGAGCGGGTTGAGCGGCGCTTGCGTCTCTTCGGCCGCCGGCGTGACAGCGTGGTTGGGCGCTGTTGATGGTTGAGCGGGGTTCGGGCAGTTGAGCGTTGGGTCATGGTGCTCAGGCGCGAATAACGACCCGGTATTGAAGTTGAGTGTGAGGAAGAACAACACCGTCAGAAAGAAGGGGAAGCCTACGAGGAACCAGGTGTAGATGGTCTGGCTTTCCTCGCTCAGGAATGGCAGCGAAGCCAGGGCGGAGGCTTCGATGACACCGGCGAATACGGCGATGAGCGTCAATGGGCTGAATGATGGATTGTTCATGATGGGCGCCTGGGCATGCTTTGCACATCAGTAGCCTGATTTTGAATACAGAGTAAGTGCGAGTATTTCCTCTTCTGGCAATCTCTAGCCATTCATTTGTCGGCGTTCCGATGTCTTGTCTAAATAGTAGAAATTTCCTGCGTTAAGTGTAATGCCTCTACGCTTGGAGTCCGATTAGTAGGGTGCTAACTTGCACACGGCTACATCGATCAGGGATGCATAAAGTTCTGCGAAATAATCGCACGTAGGAATATTCCTCAATAAGAGTAGGCACCTTCCTTCGATGCATCTGCCAAGGAAACCATCGCACGAATAATCGTTATGCTCGGTTGTGCTGGGGCATCAAAACTAAAATAACGCAATAATGGATATCGCATGAACAAAGTGCTGATCGTGGATGATCACCCGGTCATTCGCCTGGCGGTACGCATGCTGATGGAGCGGCATGGATACGAGGTGATGGCGGAAACCGACAACGGGGTGGATGCCTTGCAGCTAACGCGGGAGCATCTGCCAGACATTGTCATTCTGGATATTGGAATTCCAAAACTGGACGGGCTCGAGGTCATTGCCCGAATGACTTTGGCGAGCCCGGAAAGCAAGGTGCTGGTGTTGACCTCGCAGGCGCCGGGCCATTTTTCGATGCGCTGCATGCAGGCGGGTGCTGCGGGGTATGTCTGCAAGCAGCAGGAGCTGACCGAGTTGCTAAGTGCAATCAAGGCCGTGCTGTCAGGGTACAGCTACTTCCCCAATCAGGCACTGCACAAGGGGCGCACAGGCGTTGGTGGCGGAAGCGAAGTTGAAATGGTTGAGCGTCTTTCCGGCAGGGAGATGATGGTGCTGCAGCAACTTGCACGAGGAAAGACCAATAAGGAAATTGCCGACAGCATGTTTCTCAGCAACAAGACTGTGAGTACTTACAAAACCCGGCTGCTGCTCAAACTCAATGCGCGTTCACTGGTTGATCTCATCGAACTGGCCCAGCGGCACGGTCTGGCCTGAACCATCAAAAGCCTCCGTCAGGAGGCTTTTTCATGCCTGGGTTACAGGTCGTAATCGAAGTCGGCCAGCTGCTTCTGCAGGCGCCGCTCTTCCAGCATATTGTCGATGGTCCGGCGCTTGCTGAGGTTGGTCTTGGCCACTTCGGGCTGCGGCTCAGCGTCTTCTTCTGCGTTTTGAAACTCGTCGTCGATAGCCAGGTCTTCTTTATCGGTGCTCATGCGTCACTCCAAGCCAAAGGGCCATTGGCCGTCCTTATAGCGGGATTCACCGAGCGGGTAAAAAAGATTTTTTCAATCGTATTGCCAGTGTTTTTGCTATTGCCTCAATCGTCCGATGTCTTGTGCCTGTATTCGCACAGGTCCTCGATACGGCAGCTACCGCAGCGAGGCTTGCGCGCCTGGCAAACGTAACGCCCGTGCAGGATCAGCCAGTGATGGGCGTCGAGCAGGTAATCCTTGGGCACGAACTTGAGCAGTTTCTTCTCCACCTCAAGCACGGTCTTGCCCGGTGCGATGCCGGTGCGGTTGCTCACCCGGAAGATATGGGTGTCTACGGCCATCGCCAGCTGCCCGAAGGCCGTGTTGAGCACGACGTTGGCGGTCTTGCGGCCAACCCCGGGCAATGCTTCGAGCGCCTCACGGGTTTCTGGCACCTCGCCGCCATGCTGTTCGACCAGCAGCCGGCAGGTCTCGATGACGTTCTTGGCCTTGCTGTTGTACAGCCCGATGGTCTTGATGTATTCGCTCAGCCCATCCACCCCCAGTGCATGAATGGCTTCTGGCGTGTTGGCTATGGGGAACAGGCGTGCAGTTGCCTTGTTGACGCCGACATCGGTTGCTTGCGCCGAGAGAATCACGGCAATCAGCAGTTCGAAGGGGGTGGTGTAGGCCAGCTCGGTCTTGGGCTCGGGGTTGTCTTCATGCAGCCTGCGAAAAATCTCCAGGCGTTTAGCGGCATTCATGGGGTCAACGCGTTCCTTGACGATGTGCAGTGGTGGGCTCGGGGCGTAGCTGATTGTACAAGCCCAGGAGCAGGCCGAGCAGTATCAGTGCGCCGGGCGCCAGATGAGTGATGTGTAACCCTGGGAAATCGGCCAAGGCCTGACGGCTGATAGCCAAAGCCAGGCCAGCCACTGCCATGCCCGCGAGGCCAATGAGCAGTGAATGCCAGCGGCCGGTTTGCGGTAACAGGCGTTCGACGGCCAGGCATTGCAGGGCCAGTAGCGCGGGAAAGTGGCCAAGCTCAAGTGCCATCGGCAACGCCCAGGCTTGCAGCCCCAGCTGCAGGCAACTGGCGAGCGCTGCGGCCAGCACCATGGACATCCACAGGTGCAGGGCAGGTAGCAGATGGCTGCGCAACCCAGCCATGAGCAGTTGGTGCAGCAGTATCAATACGGTCATGCAGACCAGCATCGTCGAGGCCTGGATGACCGACCCGGTGGTGCCGATCAAGGGCGCCAGGCAAACGCTCAGCAACCAGTACCTATTCATGTTGGTCCTCCCCGAGCAACGCGGTGCGGTGTTGATCGAAGTAGCGCAGCGCATCCTGCACCGCGTCGATCACTGCCCGCGAGGTGACTGTCGCGCCAGCCAGTTGGTCGAACGCGCCCCGATCCCGCTTGAGCGCCCAGGCCTGCTCGGGCGGGTTGTCGTGGGTCTTGCCGATAAACTGGTCCAGCCAATGCCGTGCGGGATCGACCAGTTGGTCGCCCAGCCCTGGGCTTTCCTGCTGGCGAAGTACGCGCAGCCCGGTCAGGCGACCATGATTGTCGATCGCGATGGCCAGCTCGATCGGCCCGGCATACCCCGGCACCTCGCTGCGCAGCATGATGGCCACGGGGGTGTTGGCCAGGCTGGCGCGATAACCCGCCAGCAGTCGACTGTGTTGCAACTGCTTGTCGGCCAGCGCCAAGGGGGTCTGCAGTGGCTGGTTGTCGTAGCTGCCTGTTGGCAGCACAGCCAGCCACTCATGCTCTTGCATCCGGCGTTGGGCTTCCTGGATGGGGCCGGCGGTCCAGTGTTGCCAGGCAAGGCTGCCGGTCAGTGCCAGGGCCGTCACCGATGACAGCAGCAGTAGGCTGCGCACGCGCCTGTTCATGTGGACACCGGTTGACGTCGCTGGGCCCAGCGGTCCAGCGCCGGAGCGCAGAGGTTCATCAGCAGGATCGCAAAGGCTGTCCCGTCCGGCACGCTGCCCCAGGTACGCAGCAGGTAGATCAGCCAACCTGCACCGATACCGAACAACAGGCGGGCCAGCGGGCGTTTACAGCCGGAGATGGGCTCGGTGCTGATGAAGAACGCTGCCAGCATGGTTGAGCCAGAGAACAGGTGCAGCAAAGGTGAACCATTGGAGTCGGAGCCCGACCCGTTCCACGCCAGCAGGCTGAACAGCAGGAGCCCGCCGAGCAAGCCCGCCGGGGCGTGCCAGCTGAACACCTTGCGCTGTAACAGGAACAGGCCGCCCAGCAGGAATGCCAGGTTCACCCATTCGCTGCCTCGCCCGCCCAGCGCGCCGAAGGCCGGATGCGTTGCAAACAGCTCATCGATGGTCAGGCTGCGGTTGTGCCGCAGGGCATCCAGTACCGTCGGGCTGGCCCAGGCGTCGATCTGCTCGCTGGCAACAAAACTCAGCTGCAGGCTGTCGAGCAGGCCAGGCGCTTGGCCGGGCCAGTGATTCATCTGCAACGGGAAACTCAGCAGGGCGAAGGCATAGCCAACCATCGCCGGGTTGAACAGGTTGCGCCCGACGCCGCCGAAGGCCTGTTTGCCCAGGCCTATGGCAACGCTTGCCGCGGCCACCGGCAGCCACCAGGGGGCCTGGCTGGGCAATGCCACCGCCAGCAGCACCGCGCTGACCAATGCGCTGCCATCCTCCAGCGCCGGCCGTATCGCTTGCCCGCGCCAGGTCAGCAGCAGTGCCTCTGTAGCCAGCGCGGCACTGGCGCACAACAGCAGGTTGATCAACACCCCCCAGCCATGCAGCCAGAACAGCGCCAGCAACCCCGGCACGCAGGCCAAAAGGACCAGGCCCATGGCGTTGCGCAGGCGCGGGTCAGGCAGTGGCATGGGTATGCAGGCTCATTGTGTGAATAGTCCGCTAAGGCCGGAGAGCGCCATGGCCATCACGCCAGCGCCGATCAGCTCGATGGGCAAGCCACGCAGGGCCGCCGGAATATCCGCATGGCGGCTGCGTTCGCGCAGGTCGGCGAACAGTAGCAGGGCTAGCCAGAACCCCAATCCGCCCGTCACGCCCCAGGCCAGCGCTTGCCAACCGCTGCTGCCATCGCTGCCGAGCTGCAACAGCAAGCCTAGCACCGCGACATTGCCCAGCAGCAGCCCTTGCAGGCCCTCCACAGGCCAGCCAGGTCGCACACGGCGCAGCAGTTGTGGCAGGCCCCAGGCGAGTATCGCCAACAGTGGCAACAGGAGGAACAGGCGCAAGGCCTGCAATTGCAGCGGGGCAAGCAGGTACTGCTGGAGCAGCAGCCCGGCGGGCAGGCCGATCAAGATCAACAGCGCGCTGCACAGGCCGAGCGCTTGCAAGCGATCGCGCTCGATCGGGTCGGGTTGCAACATCAGGTTGTTGACCAGCGCAGCGCTGACCAGGACCAGGATGTAGTCGCTCATGAAATGCCTGCCGCCTGAGGATGCCGTGATTATCCGGCAGCGGCCGCTGGATGGAAATGCCCCGGCCAGTTGGCCGGGGCAGGGGCGTTACTTGATGCGCTGACCGGGCTTGGCGCCGCTGTCCGGGCTCAGCAGGTAGATCTCTTCGCCACCAGGGCCGGCCGCCATGACCATGCCCTCGGAGATGCCAAAACGCATCTTCCGTGGTTTGAGGTTGGCCACCATCATGGTCAGGCGCCCTTCCAGCTTGCTTGGGTCGGGGTAGGCCGACTTGATGCCGGAGAAAACGTTGCGCTGTTCGTCACCGATGTCGAGGGTCAGGCGCAACAGCTTGTCGGCACCTTCGACGGACTCGGCCTTGACGATCAGTGCCACGCGCAGATCGACGGCGGCGAAGGTGTCGAACTCGATTTCGGCAGACAGCGGGTCCTTGGTCAGTTCGCCGTTGCCGGCTGGGGCCTGGGCTTGCGAGGCCAGCAGGTCTTCCTTGCTGGCGGCGACCATGGCCTCGACCTTGGCCGGCTCGATGCGGCTCATCAACGCCTTGAACGGGTTGAGCTTGTGGTTTTCCAGGCGCGACAGGTGGTCGTTCCAGGCCAGCGGGGCGACGTTGAGGAACGCCTCGGCATCGGCGGCCAGCAGCGGCAGAACCGGCTTGAGGAAGATCACCAGCTGACGGAACAGGTTGATGCCCTGGGCGCAGATGGCCTGGACTTCATCCTGCTTGCCTTCCTGCTTGGCCAGCGACCACGGCGCCTTATCGGCGATCCAGGCGTTGGCGCGGTCGGCCAGGGCCATGATTTCGCGCATGGCACGGGCGAAGTCGCGGCCTTCGTAGGCTTCGGCGATCGACGGGGCGGCGGCGAGGAAGGCCTCGGTCAGATCGGGGGCGGCATCGCCGGTAACCATCACGCCGTCATTGCCTTTGTGAATGAAGCCGGCGCAACGGCTGGCGATGTTGACCACCTTGCCGACCAGGTCGGAGTTGACCTTCTGCACGAAGTCCTCGAGGTTCAGGTCGAGGTCATCGACGCCGCGGCCCAGCTTGGCTGCATAGTAATAGCGCAGGTATTCCGGCTGCAGGTGGTCGAGGTAGGTGCGCGCCTTGATGAAGGTGCCGCGCGACTTGGACATCTTGGCGCCGTTGACGGTCAGGTAGCCGTGCACGTTGACCGCGGTCGGCTTACGGAAGCCCGAGCCTTCAAGCATGGCTGGCCAGAACAGGGCGTGGAAGTTGACGATGTCCTTGCCGATGAAGTGGTACAGCTCGGCCTTGGAGCCTTCGTTCCAGAACGCGTCGAAGTCCAGTTCCGGGCGGCGCGCGCACAGGTTCTTGAAACTGGCCATGTAGCCGATCGGCGCATCCAGCCAAACGTAGAAGTACTTGCCAGGCTCGCCCGGGATTTCGAAGCCGAAGTACGGTGCATCGCGGGAGATGTCCCATTCCTGCAGGCCGGAGTCCAGCCATTCGGCCAATTTGTTGGCCACGGCGTCCTGCAACGTGCCGCTGCGGGTCCACTGCTGCAGCATGGCCTGGAAGTCGGGCAGCTTGAAGAAGAAGTGCTGCGAGTCGCGCAGTACCGGGGTGGCGCCGGAAATCGCCGACTTGGGGTTCTTCAGTTCGGTCGGGGCGTAGGTGGCACCGCACTTTTCACAGTTGTCGCCGTACTGATCCTCGGCCGCGCACTTGGGGCAGGTGCCCTTGATGAAGCGGTCGGCGAGGAACATGCCCTTTTCCGGGTCGAAATACTGGGTGACCGAACGGGTGGCGATGTGGCCGGCGTCACGCAGGCGGGTGTAGATCATGCCCGACAGCTCGCGGTTCTCTTCGCTGTGGGTGGAGTGGAAGTTGTCGAAATCGACCAGGAAATCGGCGAAGTCGCCGCTGTGCTCGGCCTGAACGTTGGCGATCAGTTGCTCCGGGGTGATGCCTTCCTTCTCTGCGCGCAGCATGATCGCCGAGCCGTGGGCGTCGTCGGCGCAGACATAGATGCACTGGTTGCCGCGCAGCTTCTGGAAGCGAACCCACATGTCTGTCTGGATGTACTCGAGCATATGGCCAAGGTGAATGGAACCATTGGCATAGGGCAGGGCGCTGGTGACGAGAATCTGACGTGGCTCGGACATGGTGGCTCGGCTACTTATCTGGCTACGGGGTAAAAATGAGGGTGATCGGCCACTATAAAGGGCTGGCGAAGATATTTCACCTTGCGAACGCATCTGCTGACGATTGACGGGTTAGCATAGGCGCCTGTTTCGTATTCAGTTTGCCAATGGGAGCCTCCATGAGTGCCGTTACCCGTGCCGCCGTCGAAGGCGTGCTTCGCCAGTACACCGACCCCTACCTGAACCAGGATCCGGTCAGCGCCGGCTGCGTGCGCGCCATCGACATCCAGGGTGCGCAGGTCAGCGTGCAGTTGCAGCTGGGTTATGCCGCCGGCCTGTTCAAGGGTGGTTGGGCCCAGGTGCTGCAGACCGCGATCGAGAACCTCGATGGCGTTTCTTCGGCGCATGTGACCATCGATTGCGTGATCGCCACCCACAAGGCCCAGGCCCAGGTGCCGGCCATGGCCAATGTGAAGAACATCGTGGCCGTTGCCTCGGGCAAGGGCGGGGTCGGCAAGTCGACCACCGCAGCCAACCTGGCCTTGGCGCTGGCGCGCGAGGGCGCGCGAGTCGGCATCCTCGACGCTGACATCTACGGCCCTAGCCAGGGCGTGATGTTCGGTATCGCCGAAGGCACTCGCCCGCAGGTGCGCGAACAAAAATGGTTCGTGCCGATCAAGGCGCATGGTGTTGAAGTGATGTCCATGGCTTTCCTCACCGATGACAACACACCGATGGTGTGGCGCGGCCCAATGGTTTCCGGTGCGTTGTTGCAACTGGTGACCCAGACCGCCTGGGATGACCTCGACTACCTGGTGATCGACATGCCGCCGGGCACTGGCGATATCCAGCTGACCCTGGCGCAGAAAGTGCCGGTGGTCGGCTCGGTGATTGTCACCACGCCACAGGACCTGGCGCTGCTGGATGCGAAAAAGGGCGTGGAGATGTTCCGCAAGGTCAACATCCCGGTGCTGGGCGTGGTGGAGAACATGGCCGTGCACATCTGCTCCAACTGCGGCCATGCCGAGCACCTGTTCGGTGAAGGCGGTGGTGAGAAGCTGGCGGCCCAATATGGTGTCGAACTGCTGGCTTCGCTGCCGCTGTCGATGCTGATTCGCGAGCAGGCCGACAGCGGCAAGCCGACCGCTATTGCCGAGCCGGAAAGCCAGATCGCCATGGTTTATCAGGAGCTGGCGCGTCAGGTGGGGGCACGGATCGTATTGCAGGAAGCCGCCGCACCGGCAATGCCGAGCATCACCATCAGCGAGGATTGATGCAGGTTGCTTCTAATGGAGAAGCGCTGCCTAAGCGATTTACAACGTCTTCGTGGGGGGGGGGGGGGGGGGGGGGGGGGGGGGGGGGGTGGGGGAAGAAAAACTGGGAAAGAGGAAAACAAACCCAAGCCCAAGGGAAGAAGCTTCCCGTAACAGCTTCACAACTTCTTTGGGGGAGTGGTCTTGCCCCGCGATACCGGCGCAGCCGGTGCTACCCATCGCGGGTCAAGCCCGCTCCCACGGAGTGCTCTGAGCGACAGAGCAGTGAGATTTTCGAGCAGGCACAAAAAAACCCGCCAATGGCGGGTTTTTTCTGAAAGCTAGGAAGCGAGATCGACTTAGGCGATCTGAACTTCTTCAGCCTGCATGCCTTTCTGGCCGCGGGTAGCGACGAAAGTAACAGCTTGGCCTTCTTTCAGGGTTTTGAAGCCGTCAGCTTGGATGGCTTTGAAGTGCACGAACAGGTCGTCGCCCGACTGAGGGGTAATGAAGCCGTAGCCCTTCTCATCGTTGAACCACTTGACGGTACCGGATTGGCGATTGGACATTTTTCTGTCTCCTTGGACAAAGTTGATGGCGGCCAGGAAAGCCCCGACCGAGACTGAGTGCAAAGGAGCAGAAGGTGTCATGGAGATGGGCCGATCGTAAATCGTGCATCAAACAGATCTTCGGTGTCGCGTGCAGCACAGTGGCGACACCATAACCCACTTTCCCTGACCTGCCAATAACTGGTGAGAGGTTTGTCGTAATTCGGATCGGCGGCGGCTGCAGGCCCCGTCCGGCGGGCATTGCAGTGAGACTGTGGGATGCGACTTTGCCGCGGGCGCCGGGACCGGTAAGATGCGCATCACGATTTTTTTCACCTTGCACTCTCAGGACACACCCGCCATGAGCATCAAATCGGACAAGTGGATTCGCCGCATGGCGCAGGAACACGGCATGATCGAACCCTTTGTCGAGCGCCAGGTGCGCGGCGAGCAGGACAGCCGGGTCATCTCCTTCGGTGTTTCCAGCTACGGCTACGACGTGCGCTGCGCCGACGAATTCAAGGTGTTCACCAACATCAACTCGGCCACTGTCGACCCGAAGAACTTCGACGCCGGCAGCTTCGTCGACATCAAGAGCGACGTCTGCATCATCCCGCCGAACTCCTTCGCCCTGGCCCGCACCGTCGAGTACTTCCGCATTCCGCGCGACGTGCTGACCATCTGCCTGGGCAAGAGCACCTATGCCCGTTGCGGCATCATCGTCAACGTCACCCCGCTCGAGCCTGAGTGGGAAGGCCATGTCACCCTGGAGTTCTCCAACACCACCACGCTGCCGGCGAAGATCTACGCCAACGAAGGCGTGGCGCAGATGCTGTTCCTGCAGTCCGACGAAGAATGCGAAGTCTCGTACAAGGACCGTGGCGGCAAGTACCAGGGCCAGCGCGGCGTCACCCTGCCACGTACCTGAGCCGACCAAGCGCGGGAATTGTTTGCCCGCTCGGCACTCCAACGAGATAGCAGTCCCGGCGCGCACGACGCGTGCCGGCTCTCGTCAGGAGCCGCTCCATGAAACTCGACCCCGCAATCAGCGCCAAGCTAGCGGTCCTGCAGCCGAATCAGGTCGGATTGCTGGCCTGGACGCTGCTGGCGCATCCGCCAATGCACCTGCAGGCCGGTGGCGTACCGCACCAGCCTGACCCCGATACCCCGCAACCGCCGGAGCCCGGCGAGCATCCGCCGATGGAGCCGGGCGAGCCGACCCTGCCCGACGAACCACCGCCAGCCCCCGTGGCCTGACCCGTCCGCAGCGCCGCCTGGTTTTAGCGGCTCAGTTACCCAGCAGGTAGCCGCTGCGGCATACCTGCTCGCCAGCGACATGGGCGATGACCATGCCGGCCGTGGCCATGCGCCGCACGCTACGCGCATACAGCAGCCCTGCCTGGGTGTTGCGCAGCGGGGTGACGCGGTCACTGAGCGGGTCGATGACCTCGGCGATGAGTTGCCCCGCTTCCAGGTACTGCCCGGGTTTGGCATGGAACACCAGCAGGCCGCCCAGCGGCGCAGTGACGGGCTCCACCGCTGCCAGCGGCGTCGCTGGCTGGCGCAGGGCCGGCAGCGGTGCGGGCTGGCCGTCGATCACGCCGCTGTGGGTGAGGAAATCCACAATCGCCTGGCAGTCCTGGGTCGCCAGGGCATGGCTGACATCCGCCTGGCCGCGCAGCTCGATGGTCACCGAGAAGCTGCCCATGGGGATCGGGAAGCGCTTGCCGAAGCGCTGTTGCAATTGCCACCACACCAGGCTGAAGCACTCGTCGAACGACTGCCCGCCCGAGTCGGTGGCCAGCAAACTGGCCTGCACGCCCAGGTAGCGCGCCAGCGGTTCGACCTGAGGCCAGGCTTCCGGGGTGGTGTACAGATGCTCGACGGCTTCGAAGTCGCAGTGCAGGTCGAGCACCATGTCGGCATCGCAGGCCAGGCGCTGCAGGGTCAGGCGCTGGGATTGCAATGGGGTGTGTGCCGGGTGCGCATCCAGGCCGCGACGCAGGTACTCGCGGATCAGCGCCAGATTGTGCGCAGGGTCGTCATTCAGATGGCCTTCGATCTGGTCGCCGATGCTGTCCGACAAGTCGACGAAGTTGCGGTTGAAGTTCTCACCGCTCTGCAGCTCGAAGCGCCCCAACGGGGCGTCCAGCAGCACCTGCTCCAGGCCCACCGGGTTGGCCACCGGTACCAGGATGATCTCGCGGCGCAGCCGGCCTTGCTGCTCCAGCTCCAACAGGCGTTGCTTGAGGTGCCAGGCCACCAGCATGCCCGGCAGTTCGTCGGCATGCAGCGAGGCCTGGATGTACACCTTGCCGCCGCCGCGCGGGCCGAAGTGGAAACTGTGCAACTGGCGGGCGATGCCGGGCGCGGGGGACAGCAGGTCGTGGGTCGAATGGTGCATGGGGGTCCTGAAGAGGGCGGGCTGCGACCAGGGGCCGGGATGATGGATAGAAGCACAACTTAGCGTGCGGTGCATCATTGCCCGGTTTCGCACAACGATTGCTGGTGCAGCCGGCCCATGGCTCGGAAATGGTGAAGGTGCATTGCCTGTTTACTGGAGGCTCATCCTGGCTGCGCATCAAAAATGTTGCGCAACTGACCATTCTGTAGCACCTTGCTCTTGCGGGACTTGCATGGAATACAGCGAATTCCGTCGGTGGCTGCGTGCTCAAGGCGCCACGTTCGTTCCTGCCAAAGGCAGCCATTTCAAGGTTTACCTCGGCAAACGACAGACGATCTTCCCCGACCATGGCGCCAAGGAAATTGGCGAAGGGCTCAGGAAAAAGATCCTCAAAGACCTTGGGCTAGGCGATTGACCCTGAAACGAGGCAACGACATGAATTTTGATTATCCGGTGATCGTGCATTGTGAAGCAGGCAGCTTCTGGATCAGCTCTCCGGATATTCCAGAAATGGCCAGTGCGGGCGGCACGGTGGATGAGGCGTTGTTCGATGCTGTCGATGCCTTGGAGTCGGCGCTTTCGTTATACGTGGATCGGCGTGACGCGATTCCACTGCCTTCGCCACACGGATGCGATCAGGCGGTGGTCAGGTTGCCTGCGTTGACCGCCGCCAAGGCCGCGCTGTGGAACACCATGATTGCGCAGAAAGTGACCAAGACCGAACTGGCTCGGCGACTTGGCGTCAATCGCCCGCAAGTGGATCGTCTGGTCAACCTGTTGCATCGCTCGAAGATCGAGCAGGTAGAGCACGCCTTGCATGTGTTGGGCCAGCGTATCGAATTGGCAGTGGTCGCTGCTTGACCGCGCGCCGATGAAAAAGCCGCCTGTCCAGGCGGCTTTTTCATTTTTGTCGGCTTACTTCCCCGGCACCAGCGTCAGTCGCTGGCTGCCATAGGCCCGCCCGAAGTTCTGCGGCTGCAGCGGCAAGCTCATGAAGCGCCCCTTGAACCAGGCATCCAGCCCGTCGCTGTAATGGCGGCTCGCCGGGTTGCCGGACTGGCCGCTGCTGGTCAGCAGTTGCAGCGGTTCAGCCTGGCCGAAGTCGACGATCATCCGCGCCGAGGCCGGCAGGCGGGTGTCGAAGTTGCTGCCCCAGGCGTAGGGCGTGAGTGCCAGCGTGCTGAAGTCACCGCCGGCAGCCATTGGCGAACGGCTGAGGCTGTCGCCCAGGCCACGGTAGTTCGGTGCTGGCCAGCGATACTGGTGCAGCTTGCCCCACTGCCAGGCACGGCGGTCGGCGCCGAGCTGGGCGGTGCCGGTATCGATCGCCGCCGCCAGGCTACGGGCGAGGATGGCCGGTTTGTCTTCCTTCTGTGGCGTGCCACGGTCATCCCAGAACGGGCTGTCCTCGCGGCCCAACAGGTGGTCGGCCTGGGCCGAATAGGAGAGTTGGGCATTGCCGATGAACGCTTGCCAGGCCGGGCTCGACTCGGGGCCGAGGTCGTCAAGGAAGGTCTGCCGGGTAACTTCCTGGAGGAACAGCTCATACAGCGCGGCATCGGCCGACACCGGGCTCAGCCGGCCATCGAAGGCCTTGAGCCGGGCCAGGGCGTCGCGGGCCTTGTCGCGCTGGGCGGCGGGCAAGGCGTCGATGGCCTGTTTGAGTGGCAGGGCCATGCCGGGGGCATCGAACATCTGCTTGAGCTTGTCTGCCAGCAGCGTCACCTGGTCGTTTTGCAGGGCCATCAGGCTACGGCTGTCATGGCGGCCGTTGCCCGCCAGTTGGGCCAGGCGCTCGGCGCGTTCAGGGTAGTACCAGCTGCTCGACAGCTGCATGCCGTAGCCCTTGGGCTGGCTGCGCTGGTTGGCGTGGCCGATGAAGCCGGCGGCCGGGTCCTGATCATAAGGGTGGAGCATGGCGTCGGCGTAGCCATCCCAGTCATAGCGCCCGTCCCAGCCCGGCGAGGGCAGCAGGCCCTGGCCATCGCGGCGGTTGGGGTAGCGGCCACTGACTTGCCAGCCGATGTGCTCGGGTTCGGCGAACACGAAGTTAAGGGCTGCAGCGCCGATTTCACGGGTGCTGTCGAAGGCTCGCTCGATGTTGCTGGCGCGGGTCAGGTCGAACAACGCGTCGAGGCTGCGATCGTCCTTGAGCTGCGGCAGGTGCAAGGCCAAGGCCAGGCTGCCGTGGCCCGGCAGCAGGGTGCCATGGCGGGTGTCATACAGCACTTCGCGTTGCGGGCGCTGGCCACGGACGAAGAAGGTCTCGCTGCGTGCGCGGGCTTGCTGCCATTTGCCGTCGGCCAGGTACGTCAGCTGGTTGCCCTGGCGGCGTACCTGTTCGAGGAACAGGTCCTGGTTGTCGGCCATCACCGCGCTGGCGCTCCACGCCACTTTGCCGTTGTAGCCGGCCAGCACGATCGGCAGGCCCGGCAGCGAAAGGCCGGCGACCTGGTATTTACCGGTATGGATCTGCACCGGGCTCAGCGCCCAGGGCGCCCGGCTGTCGCTGGCCAGCAGGCTCTTGCCGCTGCGACTGCGTTGCGGCCCGAGGGCGAGGTTGGACGAGCCGGGGTTGCCGAGCAAGCCGAGGTCGGCCAGTTGCTGGCCGGCGGCGGCGAGCGAGGCAAGGCCCGGCAGTTGGCTGGCCAGGTTCAGGCCCTTGAGCTTGTCGACTTCGCTTTCGGCCAGGGCTTCGTCGGGCGCGCCGGGCAGCAGCCAGGCCAGCTTATCTGCGCCGACCTTCTGCGCCAGGGTCAGGGCCGAGAGCTCCTCCTGCAGGTTCACCGACTGGCTGAAGGCGTACAGGCTGAAGATCAGCGCCGAGTCCTCCGGCTTCCAGTATTCGGGGCGATAGCCGCTACGGGCCAGTTCGGCCGGCAGCTTGTCGCGGTAGCGGAACAGGTAGGCGTTGACCCCTCGGGCATACACTTCGAAGAAGCGCTTGAGCCGCGGCGAGGCGTCGGCGTAGAGCTGGCCGGCGCTCTGCTTGAGGTTGGCGGCGCGCATCAGGCGGTCGATTTCCAGCGCCTCGGGGCCGGCCAGCTCGGCCAGACGGCCTTGGGCCAGCAAGCGTAGGGTGACCATTTGTTCAATGCGGTCACCGGCATGGATATAGCCCAGGCTGAACAGCGCATCGTGGAAGTTGCTGCTTTCGATCAGCGGCGCACCCATGGCGTTGCGCCGCACCGAAACATTCTGCGCCAGGCCCTTGAGCGGCTGGACGCCGGTGGTCGGCGGTACGCTGTCCTGCATGCCGCCCATCTGGCAGCCAGTCAACGCAAGCATGCCGAGCATGGCGGCGGCGCTGCCGAAGCGGGGGCGGAAGGGAGGAAGGACGGGCGCGGCCATGACTAGGCTCCTGCAGGGCGTGGCGGGGTTTGGAAAGGCGCTAAGGTAGTGAGCGCGCAGTCGCCGTGCAAGGTGCGGGGGCGCTTTATTTACGAACGGCTTGCTGCCGGCTGCAAGCCTCAAGAAAAAGCCGGCATTGCACCGGCCCGTTTTATCTTGCGGCTTGCAGCTTGCAGCTCAGGACTGCTTCAAGCGCCGTGGCACTTCTTGAATTTCTTCTCGCTGCCGCATGGGCACGGGTCGTTGCGACCGACGTCCTTCAGGGCATTGCGCACCGGTTCCTGGTGGCCGTGGTTGCAGTGCGGGCCATGCACATGGCCGTGGTCGTGATCGTGGTGATGGTCGTGACCGTGGTTGCAGTCGGGGCCATGAACATGGGGTTGCTGGGTCATTGCGGGATTACTCCGGTAGAAAATCGCCGGGCATTATCTCACCACTGCGCGACAAGTGCAGGTCCCGGGGGATGATCAGTCCGGTAGCCAGGTCGCCTTGCAACCGGTAGTGCAAGGGTTGTTTGCTTCTGAGCAGTTTCGCCAGGGGCTTGAGGTGCTGCCAGAGGTTGGTCCGCGCGGTGATCTTGAAGGTGCGCCGGGCATGAGCGCCGACGCTGCGCCAGAGGCTGACATCCTCTTCGGCCAGCAGGATGTCACCCAGGTGTACCGCGTAGTGCAGGTTGCGGATGAACAGCCGGCTGTCGTTAGGGTTGATGACCTGCAGGTGCAGCACGAACTCTTGCTGGTGCAGGCGCATCTTGACCTTTTCCACCTTCACCAGGTGCACCTCTGGCTGGCGCCAGCTGTCGTCGCCCCAGCTGGCGCAGCCCGCCAGCCCGCTCAGCAGTAGAGCCAGCAGCATCAGGCGGGCGAGGGCGCGCATGTTCAGTTACCGAAATAGCTGGCGCAGCATTTCTTGAATTTCTGCCCGCTGGCGCAGGGGCAGGGATCATTGCGCCCGACTTTCAGTTCCACGGTCGGGTCGATGAAGTACCAGCGCCCGGCCTGCTGGACGAAGGCCGAGCGTTCGCGGTGCTGGTGATCGCCTTGGCCGTCGTGCCAGCGTGCGGTGAAGGTGACGAAGGCATGTTCGGGCTGCCCGCCGAGCACTTCGGCGTTTTCCACCTCGAGCCCCAGCCAGGTGCTCTGCGCGCTCCAGGCCGCCATGCCGGCGCGGTCCAGGCCGGCCTGCTGGGCCGGCAGCGTGGTGCCGACCAGGTAATCCATCAGCCCCAGCACGTAGGCGCTGTAGCGCGAGCGCATCAGCGTCTGCGCATCCGGTGCCGGGGTGCCGGCGTGATAATGCCCGCAGCAGGCGTCGAGCAGATTGCCGCTGCCGCAAGGGCAGACCGAGACACTCATCGAGTCACCACCAGTACTTGCCGAAATTTTGTGGATTGGCCCAGAACTTCGCATTAAGCCAGTCCGGCACCTGTTTGTAGTCATGCAGATCATAGGTGAACAGGCTGAGCACCTGTTCGTCGCGTTGGAATTTCTCGCTGGCCGACAGCGCCAGCGAGAAAAAGTCGGTGTCGTGCCAGCCGCAGGCGCCCAGGTCTGCGAGCACCGCGACCTTGCTGGCATTGAGGTTGCGAATGCCACCAAGCAGTTCCAGGCCACTGCGTTTGGGCAGGTGTTCAAGGCAGTCCACCAGCAACGCCAGGTCGAAGCGCTGGGCGGCCAGCCCGGCCGGCAATGGGCCAGGTGAGGCGACTTCTATGAGGGTGTCCGGGTGTTCTGCGGCGAAGGCCTCCAGGGCCGGGAAGCGCGTGCCCACCAGCAGCAGCTTGTGTGGCGTGAAGCGCTCGAGCAGGGCGGCCAGGGCCTGCTGTGGCGTGCGTTGTGAGAAAGCGTCGGTCATTGCCATTCCTCGTTCAGGACGCTCAAGACTAACGGCCCCGGCCCGCCTGGCATAGAGGCACGGCGCCACATCGTGGCTTATTGCTGGCAGAGCGAGAAACAGCGGTCTTTACTTCCAGAGCATCGGTTTTGCACCGATTCCCCTAGGAGAAGCAACAAGATGAGCATAGTACGCACAGCGATACCCCTGGTCCTGCTCACCAGTGTGTTGACTGGTTGTGCAGGTTTGCAAAAAACCGACTGGCCGAAGTGTGCTGCCGTCGGGGGTGTAGGCGGCGCGGCCTTGGGCGCCATCGAGAGCTCCAGCTGGGCTGGCTGGGGTGCGTTGCTCGGTGGCGGCCTGGCGGCAGGTTACTGCTGGGCCCACGGCGATGGCGACGAAGACGGCGATGGTGTGCCGGACAGTCGCGACAAGTGCCCTGGCACGCCGCGCGGGGTCCAGGTCGATGCCAACGGCTGCCCGCCACCACCACCGGTGGTCGAGGAGGTCGTGGTACAGAAGGAAGAAGTCATCGTCATCCGCGATGTGCGCTTCGAGTTCGACTCGGCACGCCTCACCGCCACGGACAAGGAGCGCCTCAATACCATTGCCACGCGCCTTAAACAGGAGGCTCCGAGCGCCCGCCTGAGCGTTACCGGCCATACCGACAGCGTCGGTTCCGACCGCTACAACCAGAAGCTTTCCGAGCGCCGTGCCCATTCGGTGACCGATTATCTGGTCGAACAAGGCGTACCGCGCAGCAGCTTCGTTTCGGTCGTGGGTGCCGGCGAGTCCCAACCTGTGGCTGACAATGCCACGGCTGACGGGCGCGCCATGAACCGCCGTACCGAGATCAAGATCCAGCGTTGACGGCCCTGCGCCCGCGCCTTGAGAAGTGGCGCGGGCGCGTCTTTACTCCTGGGGGACCGGTAGCGGCCGGTGACACAGGAGCATTCACCATGCGTGTTTTGTCCAAGGCGGCGCTGCCGCTGTTGCTGGCCACCAGCCTGCTGGCCGGTTGCGCGACCCACAGCGATGGCAGCGCGCCCCTCAATCAAAGGACCTGGCCCATCTGCAGCCTGCTCGGTGGGCTGGTCGGCGGTGGTCTGGGGGCTATCGAGAGCTCCAGTTGGGCGGCCGGTGGCGGTGCCCTGGGAGCCATCGCCGGTGGCCTGATCTGCTACGCCCAGGATGGCGATGAGGATGGCGATGGTGTCTTCGACCGCCGTGACCGTTGCCCGGACACCCCCGCCGGCACCCAGGTCAACCACATGGGCTGCCCGCTGCCCCAATACCCTCCCGCGCAAGCGCAACCCGAACCCGCCGCGACCCCTGAGGTGATTACCCTCGACGACCAGGGCCAGGTGCTGTTTGCCTTCGACTCCGCCGAGCTCACGGCAGCCGCCCGGCAGCGTCTGCAAAGCCTGCTGCCCAGGCTGAACGCGCCGGGCGTGACCAGGGTCAAGGTCATTGGCTTCACCGACAGCGTCGGTTCCGACAGTTACAACCAGCGGCTGTCAGAGCGTCGTGCCAGCAGCGTCGCCGAGTACCTGATCAGCCAGGGGCTGGCACCGGACAAGGTGACCAGCCAGGGCCGTGGCGAGGCTGATCCGGTTGCTGACAACGAGGGCGATGAAGGCCGGGCGCGCAACCGACGGGTGGAATTGCACTTGAACTGACCCCCTCTGGCGCGCCTGCCGCAGTAAGGTTAATGTTGCCAACGCGGTCCGCTCGAACGGGCCGCGCTGGCATAACAATAAACAGTGGGGGCGGGGTATGAAGTTCATCCTGGGCCTGGGCAAGGTCCTGACGGTGCTGTTCTGGTGGGTGGTGCTGTTCAACCTGTTCATGCCGCAGCCATTGCCGCTCAATCTGCTGATCAATGCCGCCGGCATCGTCCTGCTGTCACTGCATGTGCTCGAGGTGCTGTTTTTCAACGCCAGCCTGCGCGGGCGCAGCCACCGTTGGTTCGATCGGTTGCAGATCCTGCTGACCGGCATCTTCCACGTCATGTCCATCCCCAAACCTGGTAAGGCCTAGAGCCATGCATAAATTGATGTTGCTGGCCGCTTTGGCCGCGCCCCTGGCTCAGGCAGAAAGCCTTGAAGTCGCCGCTCACTCCATGCTGCGCCTGCCGAACAAGTCGGCCAGCGTGCACCTTGAACAGCTGCGTGTGGCCGACTCGGCGACCCTGTTGCTGCCAGCCACGCTCACTGAGCTCAAGATCGACCGCCTGGAACTGGGGCGCGATGCGCGTATCGCCATCGCCCCCGCCGATCGCGACCTCAGCATCAGCGCCGCCAGCGCCCACCTGGGCGAAGGCAGTGAAATCAGTGCGCCTGGTGCCCCCGGCACTTATGAGCGCGCAGCCCGTCCGGGGCGCAACCTCGACTTGCGCCTGCAGGCGCTTGAGGCCGAGCAGCTGCTCATCGATGCCCGTGGCGGCGCCGGCGCACCGGGCTATGTCGGCCTCGACGGCGGTAATGGCAAGCCGGGTGGCTGCACCTGGGGGCAGGCCAGCCGAGGGGCCAATGGTGACAACGGTGGCAATGGGCACGACGGTGCCTCTGGCGGGCGGATTCGCCTGGCGCTGCCGGACGGCTTCGCCCAGGAACGGATCATGGTGCGGCTGGAGGGTGGTGCACCGGGCAAGCCGGGCGCAGCCGGTAAGGCCGGCAAGGGCGGAGCGAGCAAGGGCTGCCTGGTGTACAGCACGGCGGCCGGCGCCAATGGCCTGCCAGGGCAAGCCGGGGAGCCAGGTGCCGCCGGCGCTGCTGGGGAGCTGATCCTTCAGCGCTTGTAAGCGCCGGGGCTGAGCCTGCTTGAGGCGTTATCGGGCAGGCTTGTCAGCGACTCCCCACCTAACGGTCAGACACCTCCGACACCCATGGTCTAGTCTGAAACAGACCGGTACCGGCCAAGTTCCCACTACAAGTGCCCGGACCGGACAACCATTGGAGTCCCCCGGGAGGTGCTCTCATGAGCCTGCTGCTTGAGCCGTATACCCTGCGTCAGCTGACCCTGCCCAACCGTATCGCCGTTTCCCCCATGTGCCAGTACTCCGCCGTCGACGGCCTGGCCAACGACTGGCACCTGGTGCACCTGGGCAGCCGTGCTGTCGGTGGCGCGGGCCTGGTGATCAGCGAGGCCGTCGCGGTCACCGCCGATGGCCGCATTACTGCCGAAGACCTTGGCCTGTGGAACGACGAACAGATCGCCCCGCTGCAGCGCATCACCCGCTTCATTACCGCTCAAGGCGCTGTGCCTGGCATCCAGCTGGCCCACGCCGGACGCAAGGCAAGCACGTATCGCCCCTGGTTGGGCAAGCAAGGCAGCGTCAAGCTCGAAGAGGGTGGCTGGCAGCCGGTCGGCCCATCGAAAATCGCCTTCGACCCGCAGCACACCGCACCGCGCGAGTTGAGCAAGGACGAGATCCAGGATGTGGTGGCCGCGTTTGTGGCCGCGACTGAGCGCGCATTGAAGGCGGGTTTCAAGGTAGTGGAAATCCACGCCGCCCATGGTTACCTGCTGCACCAGTTCCTGTCGCCACTGAGCAACCAGCGTCGCGACGACTATGGCAGTTGCTTCGAAAACCGCATTCGCCTGACCCTGCAGGTCACCGAAGCAGTGCGCAAGGTGTGGCCGCAGGAGCTGCCGCTGTTCGTTCGCGTATCGGCCACCGACTGGGTGGAGGATGGCTGGAACCCGGATGAAACCGTTGAACTGGCGCGCCGACTGCGCGTGCTGGGTGTCGACCTGATCGACGTTTCGTCTGGCGGCACCTCGGTCAACGCCGAGATCCCCACCGGCCCGGGCTACCAGACCCGCTTCGCCGAGCGGGTGCGCAAAGAGTCGGAAATCGCCACCGGCACCGTTGGCATGATCACCGAACCCGCCCAGGCCGAACATATCCTGCGCACCGGCCAGGCCGATGTGATTTTCCTGGCCCGTGAACTGCTGCGAGACCCGTACTGGCCACTGCACGCCGACGATGACCTGGGCGGCAACAAGGCCACGTGGCCGGCGCAGTACCAGCGGGCGACCAGCCGGGCCAACCCGATCCACGAGTCGGACCTGCGCGATTGACTCAGCGGTAGGCGGCCTTGCTGAGGATGTCGCTTACCCATTGGTTGATGCTTTTCTGCGCAAGCTCCGCCTGGGCTGCCACGCTGGCGTGAAGCGTGGGCTCCAGGCGCAGGCTGAGCTTGCCGGAGTAGGTCTTTTGCGGTTCACGCCCCAGGCGCTGGCAGGTTTCGAGGTAGTCGTCGACGGCCTCCTCGAAGGCCTGGCGCAGTTCGCTGATCGATTCGCCATGGAAGCCGATCACGTCGTGGATGCCGGCGACATGGCCGACCAGCAGTTGGTCTTCGTCGCTGTATTCGATGCGGGCGGCATAGCCGCGGTAGTTCATCACATTCATGGTGTCACTCCTGCCTGCTCCAGGAACTGGCGGGCATCCTTCACTTGATAGGCTTTGGCGTGGCGGTCCGGGTGAGGGCGGTGGAAGGTTGCGACCGCCCCGTGGAGTTCGAACCGTACGCGTGACCCCCTACCTTCGACCGTCCTGGCGCCAAGCGATACCAGCAATGATTCCAGGCGTATCCAGTCCAGGGTTTTGGGCACAGGTTTCTTGAAGACAAGTTCGAGTAAAGCGCGTTGGTGATTATTCATGGTATCAGTCTGTGATACCAGTTTAATTTGCTCAACGGCTTGGCGGTAGGGCGTGGCAGCGGCAGATTGCGGGAAATGTCGGTATGGCAGGCAGCAAAAAGCCGACTGGCCGTCACTGCCAGTCGGCTTCTGTCATCCGTGCATCAATGCTTGAACATCACATGCCGCACACAGGTGTAGTCCTCCAGCCCGTACATCGACATATCCTTCCCGTACCCCGAATGCTTCTGCCCGCCATGGGGCATTTCGCTGACCAGCATGAAGTGGGTGTTCACCCAGGTGCAGCCGTAATGCAGCCGTGCCGCCAGGCGGTGGGCGCGGCCGCTGTCGCGGGTCCATACCGATGAAGCCAGGCCGTACTCGGAGTCGTTGGCCCATTCCAGCGCCTGGGCCTCGTCGCTGAAGCGGGTCACTGACACCACCGGCCCGAACACTTCATGCCGGACGATCTCGTCATCCTGCAGCGTGTCGGCCAACACGGTGGGTTCGAAGAAGAACCCGTCTCCCGGCACGGCCTTGCCGCCGGTGACCAGGCGGATATGTGGCTGGGCAATCGCACGCTGTACCAGCCCGGCGACCTTGTCGCGGTGCTGGGCGCTGATCAACGGGCCGAGCTCGGTGGCCGGATCGCTCTGCAGGCCGTGCTTCAGGCTGGCCACCGCCTCGCCCAGGCGTTCGACGAAGCGCTCGTAGATGCCGTCCTGCACGTACAGGCGGCAGGCCGCGGTGCAGTCCTGCCCGGCGTTGTAGAAGCCGAAGGTGCGGATGCCTTCGATGGCGGCATCGATGTCGGCATCGTCGAACACAATCACCGGGGCCTTGCCGCCCAGCTCCATGTGCATGCGCTTCACGCTGTCGGCGGTGGCGCCGATGATGTGCGCACCGGTGGGGATGGAGCCGGTCAGCGACACCATGCGCACCTTGGGGTGAGTGACCAGCGGGTTGCCGACGGTCTGGCCGCGACCGAACAGGATGTTGAGTACGCCGGGCGGCAGCAGGCCCTGAATCAGCCCACCCAGGTGCAGGGCGGTCAGCGGGGTCAGCTCCGAAGGTTTGATCACCACGGTGTTGCCGGCGGCCAACGCCGGGGCGATCTTCCACGCCAGCATCATCAGCGGGTAGTTCCACGGCGCGATGGACGCCACCACACCCAGCGGGTCACGGCGGATCATCGAGGTGTGCCCGGGCAGGTACTCACCCGCCGCCGAGCCGCCCAGGCAGCGCGCCGCGCCGGCGAAGTAGCGGAACACGTCGGCGATGGCCGGGATCTCGTCGTTGAGTGCGGCCGCGTAAGGCTTGCCGCAGTTGTTCGATTCCAGCCTGGCCAGCGCCTCGCCGTGCTGTTCGATGACGTCGGCAATGGCCAGCAGCGCGGTCGAGCGCTCTTTCGGCGTGGTCTGCGACCAGCCGTCGAACGCCTTGTCGGCCGCGCGCACAGCGCTGTCGACCTGGGCCTCGGTGGCTTCGTTGATCTGTGCCAGGGCAGTGCCCTTGGCCGGGTCGAGCACGGTCCAGGCCGGGCCTTCGCCAGCGACAAGCTGGCCGTTGATCAGCATTCGGGTTTGCATCGGGGACTCCTCCAGGGTCATTTGCCGCTGCCCGCGACGCTTTCACCGCCACGGGTCAGGTAATAGGCGCCGAGGATCGGCAGCATGGTCACCAGCATCACCAGCATGGCGACCACGTTGGTCACCGGCACATCGCGCGGGCGGCTGAGCTGGTTGAGCAGCCAGATCGGCAAGGTGCGCTCGTTGCCGGCGGTGAAGGTGGTGACGATGATCTCGTCGAACGACAGGGCGAAGGCCAGCATGCCGCCGGCCAGCAACGCCGAGCCCAGGTTGGGCAGGATGATGTAGCGGAAGGTCTGCCAGCCGTCGGCGCCCAGGTCCATTGAGGCTTCGATCAGGCTCTGCGAGGTACGGCGCAGGCGGGCGATGACATTGTTGTAGACGATCACCACGCAGAACGTGGCGTGGCCGACGACGATGGTGAACAGCCCAGGTTCTATGCCTAAGCGCTTGAACGCCGAGAGCAGGGCGATACCGGTGATGATGCCGGGCAGGGCGATCGGCAGGATCAGCATCAGCGAGATGCTTTCCTTGCCGAAAAAGCTGCGTCGGTACAGCGCCGCCGAAGCCAGGGTGCCAAGCACCAGGGCGATCAGCGTGGCCAGGCAGGCCACCTGCAATGACAGCTTGATCGCTTCGAGCACGTCGGGGCGGGCGAGGGCCACGGCAAACCACTTCAGCGTGAAGCCCTTGGGCGGGAAGCTGAACGCCGCGTCTTCGGTGTTGAACGCATAGAGCAGGATGATCAGGATCGGGAAGTGCAGGAACACCAGCCCGCCCCAGGCCGCCAGGCGCAGGCCCGTCGAGGCTTTTTCAGAGTGCATCGAAGGCCCCCAGGCGTTTGACAATGGACAGGTACACCGCGATCAGCACGATCGGCACCAGGGTAAAGGCCGCCGCCATGGGCATGTTGCCGATCGCCCCTTGCTGGGCATACACCATGCTGCCGATGAAATAGCCGGGCGGGCCGACCAGCTGCGGCACGATGAAGTCGCCCAGGGTCAGCGAGAACGTGAAGATCGAACCGGCGGCGATGCCCGGCACCGACAGCGGCAGGATCACTTGCAAGAAGGTCTGCCGGGGTTTGGCGCCGAGGTCGGCCGAGGCTTGCAGCAGCGAAGGCGGCAGGCGCTCCAGTGCGGCCTGGATCGGCAGGATCATGAACGGCAGCCAGATGTAGACGAACACCAGAAAGCGCCCCAGGTGCGAGGTCGACAAGGTGCTGCCGCCCACGCCGGGGATGTCCAGCACCAGCTGCAACAGCGGCTGCAGGTGCAGTTGCTGGATGAACCACTGGGCCACGCCGCCCTTGGCCAGCAGCAGGGTCCAGGCGTAGGTCTTGACGATGTAGCTGGCCCACATCGGCATCATCACCGCGATGTAGAAGAACGCCTTGGTGCGGCCGCTGGTGTAGCGCGCCATGTAGTAGGCGATGGGGAAGGCCAGCACGGCGCTGGCCAGCGACACCGCCACGGCCATGCTCAGGGTGCGCAGGATGATGTCGAAGTTGGCCGGGTTGAACAGCGCGGCGAAGTTGGCCAGGGTCAGGTCCGGCGTCACCGCCATGGTGAAGTCGTCGAAGGTGTAGAAACCTTGCCACAACAGGTTCAGCAACGAGCCCAGGTAGATTGCGCCGAACCACAGCAACGGCGGGATCAGCAGCATCAGCAGGTAGAGGTTGGGGCGCCGATACAGCAGGTCGCTCAGGCGCCGCAGCGGCGTGATGCCCGTTGCTTTTTCAGCGGCCAGGCTCATGGCTGGGTTTCCCGCAGCGCGGTCATCGCCTCGCGCGGCCAACTGGCCTGCACGCGCTGGCCGGCCTGCCACTGGTGCGCCTGTGCCTGCCAGCGGTCGTTGGCCTGGCTTACGGCGAGCAGCTGGCCGCAGTCCAGCTTCACCTCGAAACGGGTGGCGCTGCCCTGGTACTGGATGTCGTGCAGCACCCCGCCGACCTGTACGTCGCCACTGGCGGGCTGGCCGTCGAGGCGGATGTGCTCGGGGCGGATGGAGAAGGGCGATGCGCTGCCATTGAGCTGTTGCGCCAGCTCCCCGCGCAGCACGTTGGAGGTGCCGACGAACTCGGCGACGAAGGTGGTCGCCGGCTGCATGTACAGGTTGCGGGGTGTGTCGACCTGTTCGATGCGCCCGCGGTTGAATACGGCCACCCGGTCGGACATCGACAATGCCTCGGTCTGGTCGTGGGTGACGAAGATGAAGGTGATGCCCAGCTGGCGCTGCAGCTTTTTCAGCTCGCCCTGCATCTGCTCGCGCAACTTGAGGTCGAGGGCGCCGAGCGGTTCATCGAGCAGCAGCACCCGTGGCCGGTTGACCAGGGCGCGGGCCAGGGCGACCCGCTGGCGCTGGCCACCGGACAGCTGCGCCGGCTTGCGTGTGCCGTAGCCGTCCAGGGCGACCATGGCCAGCGCCTCGTCGGCGCGGGCATGGCGCTCGGTCTTGGCCACGCCTTTGACTTTCAGGCCATAAGCGACGTTGTCGCGCACGTTCATGTGCGGGAACAGGGCGTAGTCCTGGAACACGGTGTTGACGTCACGCCGGTACGGCGGCAGCCCGGCGGCTTCGCTGCCATGGATGCGGATCGAGCCGCTGCTGGGTTGCTCGAAGCCGGCGATCAGGCGCAAGCAGGTGGTCTTGCCCGAACCCGAGGGGCCGAGCATGGAGAAGAACTCGCCGTCCTCGATGTCGATGCTGACCTGGTCGACGGCCTTGACCTCGCCGAAGGTACGGGAAACCTGGGTGAACTGTACGGCTAGGGGCATGCTGGGGCTCCACTTGGGTTATTGCTGATCGCGGGGGGAGAAAACCCCCCCCAAAAAAACCCCAAAGAGAGGGCGCCCCACCCACACAAC
>NZ_JBMOWQ010000111.1:0-30099 GCF_049310485.1 Pseudomonas sp. GZD-209 | reverse complement strand
TGATCGCGGGGCAAGCCCGCTCCCACGGAATCACCGTGGGAGCGGGCTTGCCCCGCGATGGCCCTTACCGCCCGCCCATGATCGCGATGTAGTCCTGGGTCCAGCGGCTATAGGGCACGAACTTGCCGCCCTCGGCCTGCGGGGTTTTCCAGAAGGCGATCTTGTCGAAGTTGTCGAAGCCATTGGTCTTGCAACCCTCGGCCCCCAACAATTCGCTGCCGGTACAGGCCGCAGGCACCGCCGGCAACGAGCCGAACCAGGCCGCCACGTCGCCCTGCACCTTGGGCTGCAGCGACCAGTCCATCCATTTGTAGGCGCAATTGGGGTGCTTGGCCTCGCTGTGCAGCATGGTGGTGTCGGCCCAGCCGGTGGCGCCTTCCTTCGGCACCACCGAGGCCACCGGCTGCTTGTCGGCCTGCAGCCCGTTGACCATGTAGCCCCACGAACTGGTGGCGGCCACGCCCTCGTTCTTCACGTCGCTCATCTGCACGGTCGCGTCGTGCCAGTAGCGGTGGATCAGCGGCTGCTGCTGGCGCAGCAGGTCGAGTACCGCCTTGTACTGCGCCTCGCTGAGTTCGTAGGGGTTCTGGATACCCAGCTCAGGCTTGGCGGACTTGAGATAGAGCGCCGCGTCGGCAATGTAGATCGGCCCGTCGTAAGCCTGCACGCGGCCCTTGTTGGGTTTGCCGTCGGGCAGGTTTTGCGGTTCGAACACTACGCTCCAGCTGGTGGGTGGCTGCTTGAACACGTTGGTGTTGTACAGCAGCACGTTCGGTCCCCACTGGTAGGGCGTGCCATACACCTGGTCCTTGACCACGTACCAGGCGCCGTTGTGCAGACGTGGGTCGAGGTTCTTCCAGTTGGGGATCAGCGCGGTGTTGATCGGCTGCACCCGCTTGCCGGCGATCAGCCGCAGCGAGGCATCGCCCGAGGCGGTCACCAGGTCATAGCCGCCCTTGGTCATCAGGCTGACCATCTCATCGGAAGTGGCGGCGGTCTTCACGCTGACCTTGCAGCCGGTTTCCTTCTCGAAGCCGGTGACCCAGTCGTAGGCCTTGTCGCTTTCACCGCGCTCGATGTAGCCGGGCCAGGCGATGATGTCCAGTTGCCCCTCGCCGGCACCGAGCTTCTGGGGCAGCCCGGCGGCCTGGGCGCCGGCACTGGCGAGCAGGGCGCCGAGCAAAATGGTCTTGTGCACTGACATGATGTTCCCTCTTGTTGGCAATTGTGGTCGGGGCAGACGTCAAGCAAAGCGGCGGTCAGGTGGCTGACTGCTTATGATTTTTAGCGACTGAGTCGAGTCTAGATCGCTTTTATCAATCGCTGATGCAACATCCGGAAGCATTTGCACAGGTGGAGAAACCCGTGCGCCGTCCTACTCTGGTGGCCACTTTTTCGTACACGCGGAGACATGCCAGATGAATACCCGAGGTCTGCTCGACCAACTGCTCAAGTCCGGCCAGGAACTGCTCAACAGCCAGGCCAGCAAAGGCTCGGGGCACAAACCTGCAGGCAACGGCGGGCTGGGCAGCCTGCTTTCCGGTGCCGGCGGTGGTGCCCTGGCGGCCGGCGCCATGGGTTTGCTGCTGGGTAACAAGAAGGCCCGCAAATATGGCGGCAAGGCGCTCACCTACGGTGGCTTGGCCGCGCTCGGGGTGCTGGCCTACAAGGCCTATGGCAACTGGCAGGCGCGCCAGGGTGCAGGCGACCAGCCGCCACAGACGCTGGACCGCCTGCCCCCGGCCCAGGCCGAGCAGCACAGCCAGGCGGTGCTGCGGGCACTGGTGGCGGCGGCCAAATCCGATGGCCATATCGACGAACGTGAGCGGGCATTGATCGAGGGCGAGTTCACCCGCCTGGACAGCGACCGCGAGCTGCAGCACTGGCTGCACGCCGAGCTGAACAAGCCGCTGGACCCTGCCGAGGTGGCCCGCGCCGCGCAAACCCCGGAAATGGCCGCCGAGATGTACCTGGCCAGCGTGATGATGGTCGACCAGGAAAACTTCATGGAGCGCGCCTACCTCGACGAACTGGCGCGCCAGTTGCGCCTGGACCCGGCCTTGCGCCAGGAGTTGGAGAGCCAGGTCAGGCTTGCCGCAGGCCAGTGAACAAGCAAATGGCCACATCGATAGGCAAGGAGGCCTGAATACAGCAGCATTCAGCCGCAAATGCGTAGGACGCCTGGGCTATACTTCGGCGATTTTTCCCGCTCGTATCGAATTCCTGAGGGCTGAATGTTGAAGAACTGGACCTTGCGCCAACGGATCCTGGCAAGTTTCGCCGTGATCATCGCCATCATGCTGCTGATGATCGTGGCCGCCTACTCGCGGCTGGTGGCGATCGAATCCAGTGAGGAAGCGGTGGGGTCCGACAGCATTCCCGGCGTTTATTACAGCTCGATGATTCGCAGTGCCTGGGTCGACAGCTACGTCACCAGCCAGCAGTTGGTGGGCCTGTCGAACCACCGCGAAATCACCTCGGCCGACATGGAGCTGTTCAAGAGCTTCGATGACCGCCTCAAGCAGCACATGGCCAGTTACCAGACCACTATTCGCGACGCCGCCGACCAGGCCGCCTTCGACGACTTCACCCGCCTCGAGGAGGGCTACGTGAAGATCGTCGACCAGGTACTGGAGACCTACCGGCAAAAGAACTACGTCGAAGCCCAGCGCCTGATCGCCGAAGTACTCACCCCGGCCTGGGTGGATGGGCGCAAGCACCTGAACGGGGTGATCGAGCGCAACCGCGAATCGGCCGATGCCGCCACCAACGAAATCGTCAGCGCCGTGAACACCGCCAAGGGCAGCATGATCGTCTCGCTGCTGCTGGCGATCGTCGCCGCCGGTATCTGCGGCCTGCTGCTGATGCGCGCGATCAGCGCGCCCATGCAACGCATCGTGCATGCCCTCGACCGCCTGCGCTCGGGCGACCTGAGCATGCGCCTGAGCCTGGACCGCAAGGACGAATTCGGCGCCATCGAAGGCGGCTTCAACGAGATGGCCGAGTCGCTGGCCGGCCTGGTGTCGCAGGCCCAGCGCTCGTCGGTGCAGGTGACCACCTCGGTCACCGAAATTGCCGCCACCTCCAAGCAACAGCAGGCGACCGCCACCGAAACCGCCGCCACCACCACCGAGATCGGCGCCACCTCGCGCGAGATCGCCGCCACCTCCCGTGACTTGGTGCGCACCATGACCGAAGTCACCTCGTCGGCCGACCAGGCCTCGAGCCTGGCCGGTGCCGGCCAGCAGGGCCTGGCGCGCATGGAAGAGACCATGCACCAGGTGATGGGCGCCGCCGACCTGGTCAACGCCAAGCTGGCGATCCTCAACGAGAAGGCCAGCAATATCACCCAGATGGTGGTGACCATCGTCAAGGTTGCCGACCAGACCAACCTGCTGTCGCTCAACGCCGCCATCGAAGCGGAAAAGGCCGGCGAGTACGGCCGTGGCTTCGCCGTGGTGGCCACCGAAGTGCGCCGCCTGGCCGACCAGACCGCCGTGGCCACCTACGACATCGAGCAGATGGTGCGCGAGATCCAGTCGGCGGTGTCGGCCGGGGTGATGGGCATGGACAAGTTCTCCGAAGAGGTGCGCCGCGGCATGTTCGAGGTGCAGCAAGTGGGCGAACAGCTCAGCCAGATCATCAACCAGGTGCAGGCCCTGGCACCGCGTGTGCTGATGGTCAACGAAGGCATGCAGGCCCAGGCCACCGGCGCCGAACAGATCAACCAGGCCCTGGCCCAGCTCAGCGACGCCAGCACCCAGACCGTGGAATCGCTGCGCCAGGCCAGCTTCGCCATCGACGAGCTGAGCCAGGTGGCCGCCGGGCTGCGTGGCGGTGTATCGCGTTTCAAAGTCTGACGCCGATGACCGACCTGTCCCCCCGTGAGGACCGCGCGGCCACCGCCAAGGGCGCGCTGTACCTGCAGTTCCGGATCGCCGCGCAGCGCTTCGCCCTGGACGTGCGCGAAGTGATCGAAGTACTGCCGCGTCGCCCGCTCAAGCCCATCGCCCAGGCCCCGGCCTGGGTGGTCGGCGTGCTCGCCCACCGTGGCGCGCTGGTGCCGGTGATCGATGTGTCGGCGTTGAGTTTCGGCGCTCCGGCCGTTTCGCGCGGCAGCACCCGCCTGGTGCTGGTGCATTACCGTGGCGACCCGCAGCGCCCCGAGCTGCAACTGGGGCTGATCCTGGAGCAGGCCACCGAGACCCTGCGTTGCCGGCCCGACGAGTTCCAGCCCTATGGCCTGGACAACGCCGAAGCCCCTTACCTGGGGCCGGTGCGTCAGGACGCGCAAGGGCTGGTGCAGCGTATTCGCGTCGACGATCTGCTGCCGGCTGCGGTCCGCCAACTGTTGTACCCCAGCGAAGTCGGGCAGGTGCCGACATGACCGGGCAACGGTTCTTCCGCTTCCTGCAGGAGCGTATCGGCCTGGACGTGGAGTCGGTCGGGGCGCCGATGATCGAGCGCGCCTTGCGCCAGCGCTGCGTTGCCCTGCAGGCCACCGACCTGGACGATTACTGGCTGCGCCTGCAACAGTCCACGGCCGAGCAGCAGGCCCTGATCGAGGCGGTCATCGTCCCCGAAACCTGGTTCTTCCGTTACCCCGAATCCTTTACCGCGCTGGTGGACCTGGCCCACAAACGCGTGGCCGAACTGGCCGGTGCCCGGCCGCTGCGCATCCTCAGCCTGCCGTGCTCGACCGGTGAAGAGCCCTATTCCATCGCCATGGCACTGCTCGATGGCGGGGTCGCGGCGCAAGCGTTCAGTGTCGATGGCATCGACATCAGCCCCAATTCGGTGGCCAAGGCCGAGCAGGCGTTGTACGGGCGCAACTCGTTCCGTGGCAGCGAACTGGCCTTCCGCGAGCGGCACTTCAGCGAAACCGCCGAGGCCCACCAGCTCGACGAGCGGGTGCGCCGGCAGGTCAGCCTGAAAGTCGGCAACGTGCTGGACCCGGCGCTCAAGGCCCGAGACGGCCAGTACGACTTCGTGTTCTGCCGCAACCTGTTGATCTATTTCGATGTGCCCACCCAGCAACGGGTGTTCGAGGTACTTAAGCAGCTTACCCACGCCCAGGGCGTGCTGTTCATCGGCCCGGCCGAGGGCAGCCTGTTGGCGCGCCTGGGCATGCGGCCTCTGGGTATCGCCCAGTCGTTCGCCTATGTGCGCCAGGCTGACCCCGTACCGGCCCCGCCGAGCAGACCCTTGCCGGCCATGCGCCCGTTGGCGCCGCCATTGCCCAAAGTGGTCACGCTGCCCCAGCGCCCGGCGAGGCCGTTGATGGCCCCCCCAGTGGCTGCCGAGCCGCGGGAAAACGAAGCGCAGCTGCTGGCGGCCATCGCCCGGCACGCCAACGCCGGCGACAGCCAGCAGGCCCGCAGTGACTGCGAGCGTTACCTGCGCCAGTTCGAACCCAAGGCGCAGGTCTACTACTGGCTGGGGCTGCTCAGCGATACCGAGGGCGATGCCACGCAGGCCATCACCCATTACCGCAAGGCGTTGTACCTGCAGCCCCAGCACCCGGAGGCGCTGATGCACCTGGCAGCCCTGCTGGCCTCGCAAGGCGACGAGGCGGGCGCCCGACGCCTGCAGGAGCGCGCGGCCAGGGCCGGCCGGGAGGCTGAACGATGAGCGTGGGATACGACATGCAACTGATCGCCCATGACGATGGCCAGGCCATCGACGATTGCTGGAACCGCATCGGCGTGCACGGCGACAAGCAGTGCACGCTGCTGGAGCGGCACATCCACTGCCGCAATTGCGAGGTGTATGCGGCGGCCGCCACGCGCTTGCTGGATCGCTACGCGCAGGTGCTCGACGAACAGGACGAAACACTGCCGCAGGCCGAGTGCGCCGTCGGTCGCTCCATGCTGCTGTTCCGGCTGGGTGAGGAATGGCTGGCGCTGGCCACGGCCTGCCTCGCCGAAATCGCCCCGCTGCAGCCGGTGCATTCGTTGCCGCATCAGCGCTCGCGGGTACTGCAAGGGGTGGCCAACGTGCGCGGTGCGCTGGTGCCGTGCCTGTCGCTGGCGGACCTGCTGAACGTGCCGGGCGAGGCCAGCATCGAGCGCAGTGGGCGGGTCATGCCGCGCATGCTGATCCTGGCTGCCGAAGGGGGCCCGGTGGTGGTGCCGGTGGCGGAAATCGATGGCATTCACCGGCTGGACCCTGAGCACCTGCAGGAGGGCCGCGATACCGCCCACTTCACCGCTGCGGTGCTGCAGTGGCGGGGCCGCAGCGTGCGGGTCCTGGATGAACAACACCTTCTGCAAGCCGTGAAGCGGAGCCTGTCATGACCCCGGAGCAAATGCGCGACGCTTCCTTGCTGGAGCTGTTCAGCCTGGAGGCCGAAGCCCAGACCCAGGTGCTCAGTGCCGGCCTGATGGCACTGGAGCGCAACCCTGCCCAGCCTGACCAGCTCGAGGCCTGCATGCGTGCGGCCCATTCGCTCAAGGGCGCGGCGCGGATCGTCGGCATCGACGCCGGCGTCAGCGTCGCCCATGTGATGGAAGACTGCCTGGTGGCTGCACAGGAGGGCCGCCTGCTGCTGCGCCCGGAGCATATCGACGCGCTGCTGCAAGGCACCGACCTGCTGATGCGCATCGCCACGCCGGGCGACCCGGCAGGCGAAGGCCTGGTGCCGGTGTTCCTCACCCAGATGGCCGCGCTGCTGGATTCGCCGCCGTCGGCCACGCAGGTCGCGCCGCCGTTGTCGGCTGCAACGCCGCCAGCCATGGTCGCGCCGCCGCCGGCCATGGAGCCTGAGCCTGAACCGGCCGCCGAGCTCGAAGCCGATCCGGTCGTCCGGCCGAGGGCCGGCAAGCGCGGTGGCGAGGGTAGCGAGCGCGTGCTGCGGGTTACTGCCGACCGGCTTAACAGCCTGCTCGACCTGTCGAGCAAGTCGTTGGTCGAAACACAGCGCCTGAAGCCTTATCTGGCGACCTTGCAGCGCCTCAAGCGCATGCACGGCCAGGGCATGCGCGCCCTGGACGGGCTGAAAGCGCAGCTCGAAGACAGCGGCCAGGGCCCGGAAGTACTCGATGCCCTGGCCCAGACCCAGCAACTGCTTGCCGAAACCCAGCAGATCCTGCTGCAGCAGGCTGCCGACCTCGACGAGTTCGGCTGGCAGGCCAGCCAACGCGCTCAGTTGCTGTACGACACCGCGCTGGCCTGCCGCATGCGCCCGTTTGCCGATGTGCTGACCGGGCAGAGCCGCATGGTGCGCGACCTGGGGCGCTCCTTGGGTAAACCGGTGCGGCTGCTGGTCGAAGGCGAGAAGACCCAGGTCGATCGCGACGTGCTGGAAAAGCTCGAAGCGCCGCTGACCCACCTGCTGCGCAACGCCGTCGACCATGGCATCGAGCTGCCCGAAAGGCGCCTGCTGGCCGGAAAGCCCGGCGAAGGCACCGTGCGCCTGCGCGCCTCGCACCAGGCCGGGCTGCTGATTCTGGAACTGGCCGATGATGGCGCCGGCATCGACCTTGAGCGCTTGCGCCGCAGCATCGTCGAACGCGCGCTGTCGCCGGCCGAAACCGTGACGCAGATGAGCGAGGCCGAGCTGCTCACCTTCCTCTTCCTGCCCGGCTTCAGCCTGCGCGATACGGTCACCGAAGTGTCCGGGCGCGGGGTTGGCCTGGATGCGGTGCAGCACATGGTCCGCGAGCTGCGCGGCTCGATCGAGCTGACCCAGGTGGCCGGGCAGGGGTGCTGCTTCCACCTGGAGGTGCCGCTTACCCTGTCGGTGGTGCGCAGCCTGGTGGTGGAGGTGGGCGGCGAGGCCTATGCCTTCCCGCTGGCGCATATCGAGCGAACCCTCGATGTGCCGGCCGAAAGCATCGTGCAGATCGAAGGGCGCCAGCATTTCTGGCACGAGGACCGGCATATCGGCCTGGTCGCCGCCAGCCAGTTGCTCAACCGGCCGGCGACACAGGACGCGGGCCAGAGCCTGCGGGTGGTGGTGATTCGCGAGCGCGACCAGCTTTACGGCGTGGCCGTCGAGCGCCTGATCGGCGAGCGGGTGCTGGTGGTGATGCCGCTCGACCCGCGGCTGGGCAAGGTCCAGGACATTTCCTCCGGCGCCTTGCTCGACGATGGCTCGGTGGTGCTGATCATCGATGTCGAGGACCTGCTGCGCTCGGTGGACAAGCTGCTCAGCACCGGCCGCCTGGAGCGTATCGAACGTGGCGGCCAGCACGGCCGAGGCATTGCACGTCGGCGTGTGCTGGTGGTCGATGACTCGCTCACCGTGCGCGAACTGCAACGCAAGCTGCTGGGCAACCGTGGCTACGAAGTGGCCGTGGCGGTGGATGGCATGGATGGCTGGAACGCCCTGCGCAGCGATGACTTCGACCTGCTGATCACCGACATCGACATGCCGCGCATGGACGGTATCGAACTGGTCACCCTGGTGCGTCGCGACCAGCGCCTGCAATCGCTGCCGGTCATGGTGGTGTCGTACAAGGACCGGGAAGAAGACCGGCGTCGTGGACTTGATGCCGGCGCCGACTATTATCTGGCCAAAGCCAGCTTCCATGACGATGCGTTGCTGGACGCCGTAGAGGAGCTGATCGGAGGTGCCCAGGGATGAAGATCGCCATCGTCAATGACATGCCCATGGCTGTGGAGGCCCTGCGCCGAGCGCTGGCCTTCGAGCCGGCGCATGAGGTGGTGTGGGTCGCCGGCAACGGCGCCGAGGCGGTGCAACGCTGTAGCGAACAGCTCCCGGACTTGATCCTGATGGACCTGATCATGCCGGTGATGGACGGCGTCGAGGCGACCCGGCGGATCATGGCCGAGACCCCCTGCGCCATCGTCATCGTCACGGTCGACCGCAAGCAGAACGTGCACCGGGTATTCGAGGCCATGGGCCACGGGGCCCTGGACGTGGTCGACACGCCGGCACTGGGCGCGGGCGATGCCCGTGAGGCGGCGGCGCCGCTGTTGCGCAAGATCCTCAATATCGGCTGGCTGATCGGCCAGCAGCGGCCCAGCGCCCCACAGCCGGTGCGTACCCCCTTGCGTGAGGCGTCCCAGCGCCGCGGCCTGGTGGCCATCGGCTCGTCGGCTGGCGGGCCGGCGGCACTGGAGGTTTTGCTCAAGGGGCTGCCGAAGGCCTTCCCGGCGGCCATCGTGCTGGTCCAGCACGTCGACCAGGTATTCGCCGGCGGCATGGCCGAATGGCTCAGCACGGCGAGCGGTCAGTCGGTACGCCTGGCCCGCGAAGGCGAGCCACCGCAGCCGGGGCAGGTCCTGCTGGCCGGCACCAACCACCATATACGCCTGCTGCATAACGGTCAGTTGGCCTACACTGCCGAGCCGGTCAATGAAATCTACCGGCCTTCGATCGACGTGTTCTTCGAAAGCGTGGCGCGCTACTGGTCGGGCGACGCGGTGGGCGTACTGCTCACCGGCATGGGCCGCGATGGCGCCCAGGGCCTGAAGCTGATGCGTCAGCAGGGTTTTCTTACCATTGCCCAGGACCAGCAGAGCAGTGCGGTATACGGCATGCCCAAGGCCGCTGCGGCCATCGATGCCGCAGTGGAAATCCGCCCGCTGGAACGCATCGCCGGGCGACTGACGGAACTCTTTTCGAAATGACGACAAGTATTGAGGCACGCCGCCTGGCCGGCCGTGACCGGGTGACCAGCAATGAATGATCTACCGATCGAAGGTTTCACGACCATCAACGAAGGCGCGGCGATGGTCCTGCTGGTGGACGATCAGGCAATGATCGGCGAAGCGGTGCGCCGTGGCCTGGCCTATGAGGAGAACATCGACTTCCATTTCTGCGCCGACCCGCATCAGGCGGTGGCCCAGGCCATGCGGATCAAGCCCACGGTGATCCTCCAGGATCTGATCATGCCGGGCCTCGATGGCCTGACCCTGGTGCGCGAGTACCGCAACAACCCGGCCACTCAGGACATTCCGATCATCGTCCTGTCGACCAAGGAAGACCCGCTGGTCAAGAGCGCGGCCTTTGCTGCCGGGGCCAACGACTACCTGGTGAAGCTGCCCGATACCATCGAGCTGGTGGCACGCATCCGCTACCACTCGCGCTCGTACCTGACGCTGCTGCAGCGCGACGAGGCCTACCGCGCCTTGCGGGTGAGCCAGCAGCAGTTGCTGGACACCAACCTGATGCTGCAGCGGCTTATGAACTCCGACGGCCTGACCGGGCTGTCCAACCGCCGCCATTTCGATGAGTACCTGGAGCTGGAATGGCGCCGGGCCATTCGCGAACAGCAGCAGCTGTCGCTTTTGATGATCGATGTCGACTACTTCAAGGCGTTCAACGACAGTTTCGGCCACCTGGCCGGTGATGAGGCCCTGCGTCAGGTGGCCGAGGCCATCCGCGGCAGCTGCTCACGGCCCAGCGACCTGCCGGCGCGCTACGGTGGCGAGGAGTTCGCCCTGGTGCTGCCCAATACTTCGCCGGGCGGCGCGCGGCTGATTGCCGAGAAGTTGCGTCAGACCATCATGGGCTTGAACATTGCCCACACTGTGCCCGAGCACGGCTCGCACTTGACCGTGAGCATCGGCCTGGCCACCCAGACGCCGGCCGTTGGCAGCCATTGCCGGCAGTTGATCTCGGCGGCGGACAAGGGGTTGTATCAGGCCAAGAACAACGGCCGTAACCAGGTGGGCATTGCCTGAGCGCGGCATCCTCACGCTGACGCCATCCCTTGTAGGAGCGGCCTTGTGCCGCGAAAGGGGCGCGCAGCGCTCCCGGCGGTAGCGGCTTTGACACTGATATCCCGGGGCCGCTTTGCGGCCCATCGCGGCACAAGGCCGCTCCTACAGGGGGCGTGCATGGCTGATTGCGACGCCTGCCCGGCGGGTCTGCCGTCACGGCGCGGACTCGGTTATACTCGCGGGCTTTTCACCGAATTCGCACGAGAGCTGCCCGCCCATGGAAATCCAACCGATCCTGAACACCATCAAGGACCTCACCGAGCGTTCCGAGTCCATTCGGGGGTATCTTTGACTACGATCACAAGCATGATCGTCTGGTCGAAGTAAACCGCGAGCTGGAAGACCCGGCCGTCTGGAACAAACCCGAATATGCCCAGGCACTGGGTAAAGAGCTGGCCTCGCTGAAGCAGATCGTCGGCACCCTCGACGGCTTGGCCAGCGGCCTGGTCGACTCCCGCGATCTGCTGGACATGGCCGTCGAAGAAAACGACGAAGGCGCCGTGGACGACGTGGTCGCCGAGCTGCAGAAGCTGGAAGAGTCCCTGGCCCTGCTCGAGTTCCGTCGTATGTTCAGCGGCGAGATGGACCCGAACAACGCCTACCTGGACATCCAGGCCGGCTCCGGCGGCACCGAGGCGCAGGACTGGGCCAACATCCTGCTGCGCATGTACCTGCGCTGGGCCGACAAGCGCGGTTTCGACGCCACCATCATCGAGCTGTCCGAAGGTGAAGTCGCCGGCATCAAGGGCGCCACCGTGCACATCAAGGGCGAGTACGCCTTCGGCTGGCTGCGCACCGAGATCGGCGTGCACCGCCTGGTGCGCAAGAGCCCGTTCGACTCCGGCGCCCGCCGTCACACCTCGTTCTCGGCGGTATTCGTTTCGCCCGAGATCGACGACAAGGTCGAGATCGAGATCAACCCGTCCGACCTGCGCATCGACACCTACCGCTCCTCCGGCGCCGGCGGCCAGCACGTTAACACCACCGACTCGGCGGTGCGTATCACCCACGTGCCGACCAACACCGTGGTGGCCTGCCAGAACGAACGTTCCCAGCACGCCAACAAGGACACCGCCATGAAAATGCTGCGGGCCAAGTTGTACGAGCTGGAAATGCAGAAGCGCAACGCCGCCTCGCAAGCCCTGGAAGACAGCAAGTCGGATATCGGCTGGGGTCACCAGATCCGCTCCTATGTACTCGATGACTCGCGTATCAAGGACCTGCGTACCGGCGTCGAGCGTAGCGACTGCAACAAAGTCCTCGACGGCGATATCGACCAGTACCTCGAAGCGAGCCTCAAGCAGGGGCTGTAAGCATCTACGCCGTGGCAGGCCCGTGGGAGCGGGCTTGCCCCGCGATCCCTCACCCGCGAGGGCAACGAACACCTGATGGAAAGAATGACGACATGAGCGACCTCAAGACCGAATCGCAAGACCTGCAACAGGAAGAAAACGCCCTGATCGCGCTGCGCAAGGAAAAGCTTGCCGCCGAGCGCGCCAAAGGCAACGCCTTCCCCAACGACTTCCGTCGCGACAGCTACTGCAACGACCTGCAGAAACAGTACGCGGACAAGACCAAGGAAGAGCTGGAAGCAGCCGCGATCCCGGTCAAGGTGGCTGGCCGCATCATGCTCAACCGTGGCTCGTTCATGGTTATCCAGGACATGACCGGTCGCATCCAGGTCTACGTCAACCGCAAGACCCTGTCCGAAGAAACCCTGGCCGCAGTCAAGACCTGGGACCTGGGCGACATCATCAGCGCCGAAGGCACCCTGGCTCGTTCCGGCAAGGGCGACCTGTACGTCGAAATGACCAACGTGCGCCTGCTGACCAAGTCGCTGCGCCCGCTGCCGGACAAGCACCACGGCCTGACCGACACCGAGCAGCGCTATCGCCAGCGTTACGTCGACCTGATGGTCAACGAGGAAACCCGCCACACCTTCCGTGTGCGCTCGCAGGTGATCTCGCACATCCGCAAGTTCCTCATCGAGCGTGACTTCCTTGAAGTCGAAACGCCGATGCTGCAGACCATCCCCGGCGGCGCCGCGGCCAAGCCGTTCGAAACCCACCACAACGCGCTGGACATGGCCATGTTCCTGCGTATCGCGCCGGAGCTGTACCTCAAGCGCCTGGTAGTCGGTGGCTTCGAGAAAGTCTTCGAGATCAACCGCAACTTCCGTAACGAAGGCGTCTCGACCCGGCACAACCCCGAGTTCACCATGCTCGAGTTCTACCAGGCCTACGCCGACTACAACGACAACATGGACCTCACCGAAGAGCTGTTCCGCGAGCTGGCGCAGCTGGTACTGGGCAGCACCGACGTGCCGTACGGCGACAAGGTGTTCCACTTCGGCGAGCCGTTCGTGCGCCTGTCGGTGTTCGACTCGATCCTCAAGTACAACCCTGAGCTGACCGCTGCCGACTTGCAGGATGTCGACAAAGCCCGCGCCATCGCCAAGCAGGCCGGTGCCAAGGTGCTCGGCCACGAAGGCCTGGGCAAGCTGCAGGTGATGATTTTCGAAGAGCTGGTGGAGCACAAGCTGGAGCAGCCGCACTTCATCACCGAGTACCCGTTCGAAGTGTCGCCGCTGGCCCGTCGCAACGACGACAACCCGGCTGTGACCGACCGCTTCGAGCTGTTCATCGGTGGCCGCGAAATCGCCAACGCCTACTCCGAGCTCAACGACGCGGAAGACCAGGCCGAGCGTTTCCTGGCCCAGGTGGCCGAGAAAGACGCCGGTGACGACGAAGCCATGCACTACGACGCCGACTTCGTCCGTGCGCTGGAATACGGCATGCCGCCGACCGCTGGTGAAGGCATCGGTATCGACCGCCTGGTCATGCTGCTGACCAACTCGCCGTCGATCCGCGACGTGATCCTGTTCCCGCACATGCGTCCGCAGGCCTGAGTGTCCTGAACAAGCCGCCTTTCGAGGCGGCTTTTTCTTGCCTGAAGCTTTATGTCGTCAGTGCCGGCCTCTTCGCGGGGCAAGTCGCATCGGCGCACCGCCGCTCCCACGTCACACCACAACGCTCAGGCCCAGTGGTGTAACGTGGGAGCGGGCTTGCCCCGCGATGAGGCCGGTACCGGCAATCCATTGTTCATGAGGTAAACCAGAGTGACCCCCGCAATGGCCCCACAAGGCGCCGCCGGCATCGCCACCGCCGTCGCCGAAAGCGTGCAATACCAAGGCCGCAAGACCGCCCGCCAGGGCAGCGAGCAGCGCCGCCAGCAGATCCTCGACGCCGCCATGCGCATCGTCGTGCGCGACGGTGTGCGCGGTGTGCGCCACCGTGCCGTGGCTGCCGAGGCCGGCGTGCCGCTGTCGGCCACCACTTACTACTTCAAGGACATCCAGGACCTGCTGGCCGATACCTTCGCCCAGTACGTCGAGCGCAGCGCCGCCTACATGGCCAAGCTCTGGGCCAACACCGAAGGCGTGCTGCGCCAGTTGCTCGCCCAGGGTGACGGCAGCCCACAGGCGCGGGCGCGCCTGGCCGACGAGGTGGCGCGCATGACTGCCGACTACGTGACCCGCCAGCTGCACAACCGTCGCGACTTCCTTATGGCCGAGCAGGCCTTCCGCCAGGAAGCGCTGCTGTGCCCACGCCTGGCCGAACTGGTGTGCGCCCATGAGCAGATCCTGCTGCACGGCGCGCGGCAGATGCTCCAGGTGGTCGGCTCGCGCCAGCCCGAGCAGGATGCGCAGATGTTGACGGCGATAATCGAGCAGATGGAATATCAGGGCCTGCTCAAGGACGCGAATGCGCAGGCCGATGAGCAGATGCTCGCTATCCTTGTCCGATACCTGCAGATGGTGCTGGCCTCGGCTTGAGCTGCGAACGAATTCTCAAGGAGAACCCGATGAAAGCCTGGCGTGTGGTGTTGTTGACGTTGTCATTCCTCTTGCTGGGCGGTTGTCTGGTGGCCTTCCATGAACCGCTGCCGAGCAATCAGGCAGCGCCCAAGGCCCTGCTTGGCAAATGGAGCAGCAAGGACGCCTGGGGCGAGCCACTGAAACTCACCATCAGCCGCAGCGGCGGCGATGCCTACAAGGCAGTGGCGACCGCCAAGGGCAAGGCCCCTGAAGAGTACGTGTTCACGGTGTCGCGCCATGGCAACCGCTGGTACATGTCGGCCGGTGTGCCCAAGCGGCTGGGGGGCAACTTCCTGATTGGCGGTTTCGATATCGTCGAGGGCAAGGAACTGGTGGTCTACAACCTCGATGTCGAGCAGGTGCAGCAGGCCGTCGACAAGAAGGAACTGAGTGGGCGAAGCATCGAAGTCCCCGAAGAGAATGGCGAGGGTGTGTTGATCGACAGCCCGTCGGCGCGTGTGCTGGCGTACCTGGACGACCCAGCCAACTCCGACCTGTTCGTCGAGGTGGCGCGCTTCCAGCGCTCCGGCAAATAGAGTTACCGTACCGGCCTGTCGCAGATCCCGTGGGAGCGGGCTTGCCCCGCGACAGGCTCGACAAAGGAGTCCCCAGGTGGACGAGTACCAGCAGACCATACGTACGTTGTCCGACCGCATCGTGGCCGCGCAAACCCCCATTCGCGTGCTCGATGCGGTGAAATGGGACGACGGCATCCGCCAGGGCTTCCTCAAGGCCAAAGGCAAGGAACCACCCGCGGTGGACCGTGCCTACTACCAGAACCGGCCCTTGTCGTTCGATTCCAGCGCGGTGAAGGCCGAGTTCCAGAGCATCGAGCGTGACATCACCCGCCAGCTTGGCCAGTTCAACCCGGTCGGGCAGATCATGCGACGCATGTGCAAGGAATACCGCATGGTGGTGCGCATGCTCGAAGCGCGCGGCACCGAGGACTTCGGGCTGATTTCCCAGGAGCTGTACGGCGCGGCCTCCGACGCTTTCCATGCCGGTGACCCGACCCTCGCCGACCTGGGGCTGATGCTCTCGGACTACCTGAACAACATCGACGGCCGTGGCGACCTCAAGGACGAGCCGAAGAACCTCACGGCGAAAGAGGCGGTGGCGATCCTCCAGCGCCGCCTGAACAAGGTGTTCGGCGAGGCCGAGGAAACCATTCGCGTATTCGAGTCGGACGGCATCGTCGCCGACGCGGCGGCCGGCGCCGACTACATCAAGGTGCGCGCCGACGCAATGTTCAACAACCGCGACGTGCGCGCCCTGGAGGTACACGAAGGCCTGGTGCATGTCGGCACCACCCTCAATGGCCTGAACCAGCCGATCTGTACCTTCCTGGCCAAGGGCCCGCCCTCGTCCACGGTGACCCAGGAGGGCCTGGCGATCCTGATGGAAGTGATCGCCTTTGCCTCCTACCCCAGCCGCCTGCGCAAGCTCACCAACCGCACCCGGGCCATCCACATGGTCGAGGAGGGCGCGGATTTCATGCAGGTCTACGAGTTCTTCCGTGGCCAGGGCTTCGAGATGGGGCAGAGCTACAGCAACGCCAGCCGGGTGTTCCGCGGCTCGGTACCCAATGGCCTGCCATTCACCAAGGACTTGTCCTACCTCAAGGGCTTCATCATGGTTTACAACTACATTCAGTTGGCCGTGAAGAAGGGCAAGTTGGAACAGATCCCGTTGCTGTTCTGCGGCAAGACCACCCTGGAAGACATGCGCACCTTGCGCCAGCTGGTCGAAGAAGGGCTGGTGGAGCCACCCAAGTACCTACCGGAGCAGTTCCGCGACCTCAACGCGCTGTCGGCCTGGATGTGCTTCTCCAACTTCCTCAACCACCTGAGCCTGGACCGTATTGAAGCCGACTACGCGAACATTCTCTGACGCCTGCCGTCACCTCGCCTTCGGCCTTGGGCTGCTGCTGTTGAGTGGCTGCAGCAGCCTACTGTTCTACCCTGAGCGCGGTCAGCCGTTTACTCCTGAGCGGGCCAAACTCGACTACCGCGATGTCACCCTGACCGCCGCTGACGGCGTTCGCCTGCACGGCTGGTGGTTGCCGGCCAAGGCCGGTGTCGAGGTCAAGGGCACGGTGCTGCACCTGCATGGCAACGGCGGCAACCTGGCGGGCCACCTGGGGGGTAGCTACTGGCTGCCGGAGCAGGGGTACCAGGTGCTGATGATCGACTACCGGGGCTATGGCCTGTCCCAGGGCAAGGCCACCTTGCCTGAGGTCTATGAAGACATCGCGGCGGCCATGGCCTGGCTGGACCGCGCCCCCGAGGTGCAGGGCAAGCCATTGGTGCTGCTGGGCCAGAGCCTCGGCGGCGCCATGGCCATCCATTACCTGGCGGCGCACCCGCAGCTGCGCGAGCGCTTCAGCGCGCTGGTGTTCGACGGTGTGCCGGCCAGTTACCGGGCGGTGGGCCGCTATGCCCTCAGTACCTCCTGGATGACCTGGCCGCTGCAGGTGCCGCTGTCGTGGCTGGTACCCGACGGCGACAGCGCGATCCGCTCCATCGAACAGCTGGCCAGCCCGCCGAAGCTGTTCTTCCACAGCATCGATGACAGGCTGGTGCCCCTGGACAATGGCATTCGCCTGTACCAGCACGCTCCGCCCCCGCGGGTGCTGCAATTGACCCGCGGCGGCCACGTGCAAACCTTCGCCGACCCGACCTGGCGCCAGGTGATGCTGCGCTTTCTGGACGACCCCACGCATTTCAACGGCCTGCGCCGCCTGGCCGAAGTACCCAATTACCCTGACGAGAAGAACAAGCAATGAGTGAAGAACGCAACGCCATCCCGCTGATCCTGACCGGCGTCGGCAGCATCATCGTGACGGTGGGGGCCCTTTGGTATTACGGCTACCTGCATTTCGCCAAGCCTGAAGATGCCCTGTTGCTGCAGGACTTCACCATGCTCAAGACCATCCCGGGCGAGGACTACAAAGTTTCGCTGGAGCCGGCGCCGCAGGTGGCCCAGTGTATCGATGGTGTATTGGTGATGTTCGACACCGCGCAGAAAGGCTTGACCGGCGTGCTGGTGGACAACCGCAAGCGCGCGGTGCGCTGCATGGGGCAGGAGACGCCGCAGCAGACGCAGTGAACGATGGGGCCGCTGCAATACGGCCCTATCAGTTCAATCGCGCGCTCGCGACTGAGTAGACATCGCATCTTTCACGTTTGCCGATCGCGATGACAAGCACTACCACGCGTTGATCAATCACCTTGTAGACCAAGCGGTAGCCGGCTGATCTCAATTTGATCTTGTAGCAATCGGCCATGTTATTGAGCCGGTCTTTTTCGACTCTGGGTTGAGCCAGTCGAGCCTTGAGTTTCTTGGCAAGCTGCAGGCGCAATTGGGGCTCGAGCTTGCGGTATTCCTTCTGCGCCCGTGAATCAAACTCAAGGTTGTAGCTTGCTGTCGCGCTCTGCGTCGGCGATGAGCTCATCGATATCCACCCTCACTGTAGGCCCGCCAAGTCGCTGGCGTACCAGTTCGGCCAGTTGGATATCGTCAATCAGATCCATCATCGCCTCGTAGCGCGCTGGTGGTACTGCGTAGAAGGCAGGCTCGTTCCGATTGAGGATCACCACGGTTTCACCGTGCGCTTCGCGAATGGTGCCCATTGGGTCTTTCTTAAGGTCGGTGATGGATGCTGCCAGATCGGCGAGGACGTGGAAGGTCATAGTTGTATCAACCCTTTTATCGAGAAGAATGGCTGCGTCAGTTTAGTGCTTTGAAAGGTGTCTTTAAAGGTGCTTTTGACGAAAGGCCAAGCATGAAAAAACCCGCCATCAGGCGGGTTTTTTCATTCAGCCAGCAGCCCTCATTGCACTTGGCTCACCGCCCGCGGCATCACCGGCTGGTTATCGTTGGAGATGGTCACTTCCACCCGACGGTTCTGCGCACGGCCGGAGTTGCTGCCGTTGTCGGCCACCGGATACTCCTTGCCGTAGCCCTGGGCGACGATGCGCGCAGGGTCCACCCCGGCACGTACCAGCGCCATGCGCACGGCAGCGGCGCGGCGCTCGGACAGGCTCTGGTTGTAGTTGGCCGAGCCGACGCTGTCGGTGTAGCCCTCGACGATCACCTTGCGCTCCGGGTTCTCCTGGAGGAACTGCGCCAGTTTGGTGACGTTGGGGTAGGCACTGCTCTTGAGTTCGGCCTTGTTGAAGTCGAACAGTACGTCGCCGAAGGTCACCAGCGTGCCGCGCTCGGTCTGCTTGGCATTGAGGCTGTCCTGCAGCTTCTTGATCTGCGCGTCACGGGCATCGAGCTTGGCCTGGGCGCGTTGCGCGGCAGAGTTCTTCAGCTCGGCCTCGGCCGTGCGCAGGGTGATGGTCTGCTTGGCCACTTCGACGCGCTGGCTGGTGAGGTAGGCGAGCTGGTCGACCTTCTTGCTGTCCTCACGCTCCATATAGGCCTTGTCGGCCTTGTTCAGCCAGTCCTGGGCGTCCTTGGTTTCGAGGGCGGCCACCTTGCTCGACTGTGGGTCGCTCTGCAGCGCCGAGAAATTGCTGCGGGCCGATTCGAGGTTGGCGTTCGGGTCGTGGGAGCAGGCGGCAAGGCCGACGCTCAGGGCCAGCAGGGCGGGAATCATGACGTAATTGCGCATAGTGTTCATCCTTTGATCGTTAGCGAAGGCTTGGGGGCGCGGCAGGCCTATTCGGCGCTGCGCAGGCCTTCTTCACGTACGTCCTGGACACCCTGGCGGGCGTCCTGCACAGCCTTCTGGGCCTTGGCGGCCTGGGCCTTGCGTTCAGCGACACGGGCATCCCATTCAGCCTGTTCGGCGAGCATGCGGGCCTGGTCGTACTGCTTGTCGTGCATGGCAATCTCGGCCTGCTTGAACTTGTCCTGGGCCGCTTTCATTTCCACTGCGGCGAACTCGGTACCGCCGGCACTGACGGCAGCGTTCACTGCCGACTGGCTGACGGCATACTGCTCGGTGGGCGGCTTGCCGGCGCAACCGGCCAGCACCAGGCTGCTGCCCAGGGCCAGTGCGGCCAGCTTCAGCCCGCGCAGGTGAGTGGTGGAGGGTTTTGCAATGCGGGTCTTCATGGTGGTCAACTCCATTGGGTCACTCCTGTTAACGACGATGTCCGCGACCGGTCCATCGTTGTTCCCTAGCCAAGGCGTGCGCTGCAACGCCCGTGTTTGCAGGGTTCTGCCGTGATGGCTACTGGCTGTGACCGAGGCGTTTTTTGGATAGTTCAGAAAAATTGCTGTGCTAACGAAGTTTTTTTCTGACTGATTGGTCAGCGCGAAAAGGGCGGAACTTTGCGCTGCGCGGGAGGTATCTGCGGGCCTTAGAGCAAGGCCCGCAGAGGGTGAGGGCTTAGTGGCGTTCGTTTTTGCCCGGGCTGCCGAGCGCTGCCAGGTGACGGCGGGAGAGGGCGAGGAAGCGAGGGGTAGGGCCGATGTCCTCGTACAGCGGATCACCCTCTTCATCGGTGGCGATCACTTGCCGGCCCTTGATGTAGGGGAAGCTGGCTTCCAGCTCTTCGAGCGCGGCGGCGACCAGTTCGCCAAGCAGCTCTTCAGGGCTGCGCTTGGGGTACATCTCGGTCAGCGCGGCCAGGCGCGCTTCGGCTTCCATGTCCAGGTGCAGGACATGCCCGGTGGGGCTCAAGCGTCCGGCGGCATTCTGTTCCCAGTGCTGGGCGAGTTCGCGGATTTTCATGATGACCTCTGTCAAAGCCTCGAAAGTGGCATTGCTTCGGATGACCACTCTTCACTTTAGTTGCTTTGCCCGCGCCCGGCTTGCCAGGCGCGGCCTGGAGTCGGCACTCTTGGGGCTTGCTGTTTCCTGGAGTGGAGAGGCCCGATGAGCGATATCGATCTGCGTTTGCGCGAGGATGTGCATCTTTTGGGGGAGCTGCTTGGCGAGACCATCCGTCAGCAGCATGGCGAGGCGTTCCTGCAGAAAGTCGAGGACATCCGCCACAGCGCCAAGGCCGACCGGCTGGTGGAGGGTGAAAAGCTCAGCTCGACCCTGGGCGACCTGGCCGAAGAGGACCTGCTACCCGTGGCGCGGGCCTTCAACCAGTTCCTCAACCTGGCCAACATCGCCGAGCAGTACCAGTTGATTCGCCGTCGCGATGCCGACCAGCCGCAGCCTTTCGAGGCGCAGGTGCTGCCCGAGCTGCTGGCCCGGCTCAAGGCGGCCGGGCACAGCGACGATGCACTGGCCCGGCAGTTGGCCAAGCTCGACATCCAGCTGGTGCTCACTGCCCACCCCACCGAGGTGGCCCGCCGTACCCTGATTCAGAAATACGACGCCATCGCCGCGCAACTGGCAGCTCAGGACCATCGCGACCTGAGCCCCGCCGAGCGCGGGCAGGTACGCGAACGCCTGCGCCGGCTGATCGCCGAGGCCTGGCACACCGAGGAGATCCGCCGCACCCGGCCCACGCCGGTGGACGAAGCCAAATGGGGTTTCGCGGTGATCGAGCATTCGCTCTGGCATGCCATCCCCAGCCACCTGCGCAAGGTCGATGCGGCGCTGTTCCAGGCCACCGGCCTGCGGCTGCCGCTGGAGAGCGCACCGATCCGCTTCGCCTCGTGGATGGGCGGCGACCGTGACGGCAACCCCAATGTCACCGCCAGCGTGACCCGCGAAGTGCTGCTGCTGGCACGCTGGATGGCCGCCGACCTGTTCCTGCGCGATATCGAGAACCTGGCCGCCGAGCTGTCGATGCAGCAGGCCAGCGCTGCCTTGCGCGAACAGGTCGGCGACAGCGCCGAGCCTTACCGCGCGCTGCTCAAGCAACTGCGCGACCGTCTGCGCGCCACCCGTACCTGGGCCCAGGCGTCGTTGGCGGCTGCGCAACCGGCCAGCGCTGCCGTGCTGGTCGACAACCGTGACCTGATCGCGCCTCTGGAGCTGTGCTTCCAGTCGCTGCATGAATGCGGCATGGGGGTGATTGCCGACGGGCCGCTGCTCGACTGCCTGCGCCGGGCAGTGACCTTCGGCCTGTTCCTGGTACGCCTGGACGTGCGCCAGGATGCCGCCCGCCATCGCGATGCGCTGAGCGAGATCACCGATTACCTGGGGCTCGGGTGCTACGCCGAATGGGACGAAGCGCGGCGCATCGAGTTCCTCCAGGCGGAGCTGAAGAACCGCCGCCCGTTGCTGCCCGGGCACTTCAAGCCCCAGGCCGATACCGCTGAAGTGCTTGCCACCTGCCGCGAGATCGCCGCTGCGCCTGCTGCCTCGCTGGGTTCCTATGTGATTTCCATGGCCGGTGCGGCCTCCGATGTGCTGGCGGTGCAACTGCTGCTCAAGGAGGCCGGGCTGACCCGGCCGATGCGCGTGGTGCCGTTGTTCGAGACCCTCGCCGACCTGGACAACGCCGGGCCGGTGATGGAGCGCCTGCTCGGGCTGCCGGGCTACCGGGCCGGCTTGCATGGGCCGCAGGAAGTGATGATCGGCTATTCCGACTCGGCCAAGGACGCCGGCACCACGGCGGCGGCCTGGGCGCAGTACCGCGCTCAGGAGCAGTTGGTGCGCATCTGCCGCGAACACCAGGTCGAACTGCTGCTGTTCCATGGCCGTGGCGGTACGGTCGGGCGCGGCGGCGGCCCGGCCCATGCGGCCATCCTGTCGCAGCCGCCGGGGTCGGTGGGCGGGCGCTTCCGTACCACCGAGCAGGGCGAGATGATCCGCTTCAAGTTCGGCCTGCCGGGGATTGCCGAGCAGAACCTCAACCTCTACCTGGCCGCGGTGCTGGAGGCGACCCTGCTGCCACCCCCGCCGCCGCAACCGGCCTGGCGCGCACTGATGGACCAGTTGGCCGCCGACGGGGTCAAGGCTTACCGCAGCGTCGTGCGGGAGAACCCCGACTTTGTCGAGTACTTCCGCCAGTCCACCCCGGAACAGGAGCTTGGCCGCCTGCCGCTGGGCAGCCGCCCGGCCAAGCGGCGTGCCGGGGGCATTGAGAGCTTGCGGGCAATCCCATGGATTTTCGGCTGGACCCAGACCCGCCTCATGCTGCCGGCTTGGCTTGGCTGGGAAACGGCGCTGAACAATGCCCTGGCCCGTGGCCAGGGCGAGCTGCTGGCGCAGATGCGCGAGCAGTGGCCGTTCTTCCGCACCCGTATCGACATGCTGGAAATGGTGCTGGCCAAGGCCGATGCGCAGATTGCCGAGGCCTACGACCAACGTCTAGTGCAACCGCAGCTGCTGCCATTGGGTGCGCATCTGCGCGACCTATTGTCGCAGTCGTGCCAGGTGGTGCTGGGCCTGACCGGGCAGTCGGTGCTACTGGCGCACAGCCCCGAAACCCTGGAATTCATCCGTCTGCGCAACACCTACCTCGACCCCTTGCATCGCCTTCAGGCCGAGCTGCTGGCCCGCTCGCGCAACCGCGAAGCCGCTCTGGACAGCCCGTTGGAGCAGGCCCTGCTGGTCACCGTGGCGGGCATCGCGGCCGGTTTGCGCAATACCGGTTGAGGCGCTCAAGCCGCGCTTGCGGTCGGCAAGCCATCAGCTGCCGACCCTGAACCCGAGGGCTGGTTGCGCCGGGCGCAACCGGAGCCTCGCGGGGCTGCGACGGACCCTTTGCTGCCCCGTTGGGACGCTTGTCGGGGGGGCGGGGGCTGTGTATCTTGAGCAGCCTTTGGACCGAATTTGCGGTCTCGACCGATTTTCCGGAGTTGGCCTTGTGCGCCGAATCCGTTGATTTGCATAGAAAAATATGAGGAGCACAAGATGCGTGTAATTCTGCTGGGAGCTCCCGGGGCCGGTAAAGGTACTCAGGCAAAGTTCATCACCGAGAAGTTCGGCATTCCCCAGATCTCCACCGGCGACATGCTGCGTGCTGCCGTCAAGGCCGGCACCCCGCTGGGTCTGGAACTGAAGAAAGTCATGGATGCCGGCCAACTGGTCTCCGACGAGTTGATCATCAGCCTGGTCAAGGAGCGCATCGCCCAGCCGGACTGCGCCAACGGCTGCCTGTTCGACGGTTTCCCGCGCACCATCCCGCAAGCTGAAGCCATGGTCGCTGCCGGTGTCGCCATCGACGCCGTGGTCGAAATCGCCGTGGACGACGAAGAGATCGTCGGCCGCATGGCGGGCCGCCGCGTACACCTGGCCTCGGGCCGCACCTACCACATTCAGTACAACCCGCCGAAAGTGGAAGGCAAGGACGATGTCACCGGCGAAGACTTGATCCAGCGCGACGACGACAAGGAAGAAACCGTGCGTCATCGCCTGTCGGTCTACCACAGCCAGACCAAGCCGCTGGTGGACTTCTACCAGAAGCTGTCGGCCGCCAACGCCGGCAAGCCGAAGTACAGCCACATCGAAGGCGTCGGCTCGGTCGAGTCGATCACCGCCAAGGTGCTGGCAGCCCTGAGCTGATCCATCACCGTGCGTCACGACGGCCCGCTTGCGGGCCGTTGTCGTTTATACTGCCGCTCTTTTTCCCCTGTCCCTTGGAAACCGCGTTCGATGACCACCTTGCTGGCCCTGGATACCGCCACCGAAGCCTGTTCCGTCGCCCTGCTGCATGACGGCAAGGTGACCAGCCATTACGAGGTGATCCCGCGCTTGCACGCGCAGAAGCTGCTGCCGATGATCAAGCAGTTGCTGGCCGATGCCGGCGTGGCGCTGAGCGCCGTGGATGCCATCGCCTTTGGTCGCGGCCCGGGCGCCTTTACCGGCGTGCGCATCGCCATCGGGGTGGTCCAGGGCCTGGCCTTCGCCCTGCAGCGCCCGGTGCTGCCGATCTCCAACCTGGCGGCGCTGGCCCAGGGCGCGTTGCGCGAGCACGGCGTGCAGCAGGTCGCCGCTTCCATCGATGCGCGCATGGACGAGGTGTACTGGGGCTGTTACCGGGCGGAGCAGGGCGAGATGCGCCTGGTTGGCCAGGAAGTGGTGGTGGCACCAGAGCGCGTCAGCTTGCCTGAAGGCCTGGCCGGCGAGTGGTTTGGTGCCGGTACTGGCTGGAGCCTGGCCGAGCGCCTGGCGGTGCAGGCCAGCGCCAGCGATGCCGCTGCACTGCCCAATGCCCTGGATATCCTCACCCTGGCCACCCATGCCTGGGCCCGTGGTGAAGCGGTCGCCGCCGAGCAGGCGCAACCGGTGTATCTGCGCGATAATGTCGCTACGCCCAAGGCACGCTGAGGTCGTTCGTCGGCTATCGCCGTTCACGATAAAACCTTTTGCGCGAACTGTGGTCCAGTTATCGTTCGGGCATTAGCGATGGATCTCTGATGCTGCTAAATTGCCATCATTGATCCTGAGTGCCCACGCCATGCGTATCGACGGCTTCTCCTCGCAGAGTTACCCCATCAAGCGCCCGCCGCGCAAAGCGCCGGTGCGTGACGAAGCGATCGATGACGCCGAGATCATCGAAGAGCCCGAGCAGCAGGCCAGCCGTGCCAACCGCCGCAGCGCCAACCTGCCAGCCCGCCAGCAGGACCTGATCTTCCCCCGCGCCCGTGACCGGCGTACCTCCACGGCACTGGCCAGCTACCTGACCACCGCAGGCTTCACCGACTGGGATATGGAAGTGCTGGGGCTGGACCTGTACATTTGACGGATGATTCCGTCCCCCCAGCCCTACTTTCTCGGTTGTCCCTCCTGGAGCGAAAACGCCTGGCGTGAGTATCTCTATCCCGCCGATGCACGCACGGCTGAGTTCCTCGGCTTGTACAGCCAGGTCTTCAATGCCGTGGAAGGCAACACTACCTTTTATGCCCGGCCAGCACCTGCGACGGTAGAGCGCTGGGCGCAGATCATGCCGGCGGGCTTTCGCTTCACGGCCAAGTTTCCGGGCGATGTCAGCCATGCCGGGGATCTGCGCGCGCAACTTGATTCGGCGATCGACTTTACCCGATTGATGGCGCCGTTGGGGCAGCGCGTGTCCCCATACTGGCTGCAGTTGCCGGCACAGTTCGGGCCCTCGCGCATGGGTGAGCTGGCCTATTTCCTGGATGAGGTTGGCGTGCCGGTTGCCGTTGAGGTGCGCAACGATGCGTTCTTCGCCCGTGGAGACGAAGAACGCCTGCTCAATCGGCTGTTGCATGAGCGGGGTGTCGAGCGCATCTGCCTGGACCCGCGAGCGCTGTTCAGCTGTACATCCCGTGAGCCTGGGGTGCTGCATGCGCAGTCCAAGAAGCCCAAGGTGCCGCCGCGCCCGTGTGCGTTCAGCCAGCATCCGCAGGTGCGCTTCATCGGTCACCCTGAGCTTGCGGCCAACGAAACATTCCTTACCCCCTGGGTCGACAAGGTGGCGGTGTGGATCGAGGAGGGCCGTAGCCCCTATGTATTTCTGCACACCGCCGACAACCGGATGGCGGCAGCGCTTGCCCAGCATTTCCATCAGCGCCTGATGGCACGCCTGCCCGGGCTGGCCGCGTTGCCGGAATTGCCGCGCGCGCCCGAGGTCGAACAGCTAGGGCTACTCTGACGACACTCTCTTCATCTGCCGGAGGTTGAACCATGGATGTGCAAACCCTGCGAGCCGAAGCCTTCAAGGCGCTGCATGAGCGCGATGGTGCATTCGTCATTCCCAACCCTTGGGATGCCGGCTCGGCCAGGATGCTCGCGGCCCTTGGCTTCGAGGCATTGGCCACCACCAGTGCGGGGCTGGCGTTCAGCCTGGGGCGCCCGGATACCGAAGGCGCCCTGAGCCTCGAGGAAACCCTGGCCAATGCCCAGGCCATCGTGGATGCCACGCCGCTGCCGGTGGCGGCAGACCTGGAAAACGGCTTTGGCGATTTGCCCGAGGACTGTGCGCAGACGATCCTGCGCGCCGCCGCAAGCGGCCTGGTGGGCGGCTCGATCGAAGATGCCAGTGGCCGCAGCGAGGCGCCGATCTACGACTTCGACCTGTCCGTGGCGCGAGTGCGCGCTGCCGTGGAAGCCGCTCGCCAACTGCCATTTCCGTTCACGCTCTGCGCCCGCGCCGAGAACCTGCTGCACGGCAAACTGGATCTGGACGACACCATCCGGCGCCTGCAGGCCTATGCCGACGCCGGTGCCGATGTGTTGTATGCGCCTGGGCTGCGCAGCGTCGAAGAGATTCGCGCGTTGGTGCAGGCCGTGGCGCCCAAGCCGGTAAACGTGCTGATGGGAATGCCGGGGGTGTCGCTTGGCGTCAATCAGTTGCAGGATCTGGGCGTGAAGCGCATCAGCGTCGGTTCGTCGCTGGCCCGCGTCGCGCTAGGCGCCTTCCAGCGCGCGGCGTTGGAAATCCGCGAACAGGGCACGTTCGGCTATGGCGATCAGGCGATGCCATTTGCTCAGCTCAATGATCTGTTTCGCCGCTGAGACCCTGTACGCATAGCCTTTAGGCTATTGGTCGGCGCATCGTGCAGTGCGGCCGTCACTCCCGGTGTCGGCCAGAAAGCCTGCGTTCTCAGGCGTATGCGCGGACGTTGTTCAACACCACTGGGCGGGCCCAATGGGTATCGAACTCCAGGTCGTTTTGTTGCTTGGCCAGGGTGGGCCCGTCGAAGGGCTCTGGCGCCGGGTCGAGCAGGTTCATCTCGAATTCGGCGATCGGCAGGAACAGTGGGCGAGGCGATGGCGCGGGGCCGGGCTCGGCAATCGGATGGCCCTGGCTCATGACCACCGGGCGCAGCCAGCTGTTGCTGATGTCGAGGTCACGCTGCTGAGTGATCAGCTCGGCGGTGCTGAAGGGTTCGGGTGCCGGTTCCAGCAGGTTGGCCTCGAGCTCCGCCTTGGGCAGGAACAGCGGCTCGGGAGGGGTGATTTCGGTGTCATGCACCGGCAGGGCGCGCTGGGCGTCGATCAGGGCCAAGGCCCTGGCGCCGCCGACGGGTTCGCCACTCTCTTTGTCGTACTGCACCAGCGCCTGGCTGACGCTGTCGATTTCCCCTTGCGGCTGCTCGGCCATGGCCCGGGCGAAGAAGTCCTGCCACAGGTGGCTGACGCCGCCCAGTGCCTGGGAGTTCTGTCGACCGTAGTTGCCGACAGGCGACAGGTAGGTCAAGCCGATGGGGAGAGTGTCTGACATGGCAGTCGCGCGCGTTGTGCTCTGGCAGAATAGCGGATACTGCGTGTATCGGCTGAGGCCGGGGTTTCATTAATTAATTTCGAGTGCGGGATCCGATGGTAGAGCAAGAGCTGGGCACAGGTATCAGGATCGAGGCACTGGCCCCCGAATTCCAGGCGCAGGCGTTGGCATGGGCCGAACGCCTGGGCTTGCCGCTGGCCGACGAGGCGGCCGGGTTTGCCGTGCAGGTCGGTGCCGATGGCCTGCAGATCCAGCAACTGGGCCCGCAGGCGCCTGGCCCTGTGCGGGTGGATTTCGTCGAGGGGCAGGCGGCGCATCGGCGGCTGTTCGGTGGTGGCAGCGGGCAGATGATCGCCAAGGCGGTGGGTATCGCTCAGGGCGTGCGGCCGCAGGTGCTCGATGCCACTGCGGGGTTGGGCAAGGATGCGTTCGTGCTGGCCAGCCTGGGCTGTCAGATGACCTTGATCGAGCGTCAGCCGTTGATTGCAGCGTTGCTGGAAGATGGCCTGGCGCGGGCGCGGGGGGATCTTGAGGTGGGGGCTATCGTCGAGCGCATGCGGCTGCTGACTGGCAATGCCATCGAGCGCATGCGCGGGTGGGAAGGGGAGGCGCCCCAGGTGATCTACCTTGATCCGATGTTCCCGCATCGGGACAAGAGCGCGCTGGTGAAGAAGGAAATGCGGGTGTTCCGGCCGTTGGTCGGTGATGACCTGGATGCACCGGCGTTGCTCGAGGCGGCGTTGGCGTTGGCTTCGCACCGGGTGGTGGTCAAGCGGCCGCGCAAGGCGCCGATTATCGATGGGCCGAAGCCGAGTCATAGCCTTGAGGGCAAGTCGAGTCGGTACGATATTTACCCGAAGAAGGCGTTGAAGGTTTGAGTTGAGGTGGTTGGTGCAAGTCGTAGGCGCGGGGGCGGGATATCTGTCGGTGTGGCATGTGACGCGGTGTTTGGGGTGATTTGGTAGGCGTCCCTTTCAAGGGTTCGGGGAGGCTGGCAGGTGTTCGGCGAGGTTTTTTCAGCGCCTATCAGATCGAGCGCCGCCCGCGCGGCGCATCGCGGGACAAGCCCGCTCCCACATTTGTTTCGGGCCAATTATTCCTGTGAAAGTGCCGGTGCCTGCCTTGGTGCATGCCTTGAGTCATGTGAAGCAGCGTTAGCGACCACGCCAAAACCGCGTTGTACCAACAAGGCGGACCAGGTGATGGCACAGGAAAGACTGGCCCGAAACAGATGTGGGAGCGGGCGAGGGTGTCAGAAATTTTGTGTTCGGGCATACCATGAGTAAGAGGTGCATGTATGCCAACCAAAAAGAAACCGCTTCGAGAGTTACCGAAGGTCCCGAAAGAGCTGCTTGAACAGTTTTCCGCGACCCCGCTGATGACCGCCGAGGCCATTGAGGAGGCCTCTGCCGCCTTCAAGAAAGCACTGATCGAGCGAGCCCTGAACGCCGAACTTGGTCATCACCTGGGCTATCCTCCGGGCGCGCAGCGCCCAGAGGATGAGACCAACCAGCGCAATGGCACGAGTGGCAAGACTGTGCTGACAGGCGATGGCCCGCTACGGCTGGATATCCCTCGGGACCGTGACGGCAGCTTCTCGCCCATTCTGATCCCCAAGCATGAGCGCCGTTACACCGGATTCGATGACAAAATCATCGCCATGTACGCCCGTGGAATGACGGTCAGAGAGATACGGGCCTTCCTGTCCGAGCAGTATGGAACCGACGTTTCACCCGATTTCATCAGCTCTGTGACAGACGAGGTCATGGAAGAGATTGGCGCGTGGCAGCAGCGGCCACTGGAGCCGATGTACCCGGTCATTTTCTTCGATGCGCTGCGGGTGAAGATCCGCGAAGAAGGCCTGGTGCGCAATAAGGCCATTTACCTGGCGCTGGGCGTTCTTCCCGACGGGACGCGCGATATCCTGGGCATCTGGATCGAGAACACCGAGGGTGCAAAGTTCTGGATGAAGGTCTTTAACGATCTCAAGAAGCGTGGCGTCGAGGACGTGCTGATTGCCGTGACCGACGGCCTCAAAGGCATGCCAGAAGCCCTCAGCGCAGTATTTCCAGAGACGACGTTGCAGACATGCATCGTGCACCTGATCCGCAACAGCCTGGACTATGCGGCGTGGGACAAGCGTCGAGAGCTGGCCAAAGCGCTGAAACCGATTTACCAAGCCATCAATGCCGAAGCGGCTGAGCAAGCACTCGATGAGTTTGAGAGCGGGCCGTGGGGCGAGAAATATCCGACGGTGGTGGCTGCCTGGAGGCGCGCCTGGGATCGAGTGATTCCATTTTTCGTCTTCCCACCGGCCATCAGGAAGGTGATTTACACCACCAACGCCATTGAGAGCATCAATGCTCAGCTACGCAAGATCATCAAGACCCGGGGCCATTTTCCGAACGATGACGCAGCCACCAAACTGATCTGGCTGGGGCTGCGAAACATCACGGCGAATTGGGGCTCGGCGGCGCATGATTGGAAAAGTGCAATGAATCAGTTTGCGATTCTGTACGGAGATCGGTTCATCAG